>CAZBSN010000029.1:3436-7024 GCA_964494435.1 uncultured Candidatus Peribacteria bacterium
GGTCGCTTTCGGCAAAATCTTTCTTTGTGCGGGCGGCTGCTCTCTCATCGAGCAACACCTGCACGTCGGCCGGAATGTGAAGTGACTCGCGTGCATCGAAACATCCAAACGTTTCGCGTGCGAGTTCGACGAATGATTTCAACATTCCAAGACTCTCATTCGAGTGTGCACTCGCGTTGATGAGATGCACGACATTGAAGATCGCAGCGAGTGCGCCGGGCGTGTTGAGATCACCGTCCATCGCATCAATGAAGTCTTGATGAAACTTCTTCACCTCTTCAGCACTGACGGAATGCTCCGTATCAGTCCCCTCTTCCTCACGCACATCGACGAGCATGAACGCATCGACGATCTTCCTGCGCGCTTCCTTCGCTTCCTCCATTCCCTTCCAGGTGAATTTGAGATTCGTGCGATAGTGCACAGAGAGCAAGTAGAAGCGGAGATCGAGGGGATCGTAGCCTTGAGAAATCACGTCAGGAATAGTTACCAAATTGCCAAGACTCTTTGACATCTTCTCGCCGCCAAGATCAATACGACGCTTATGGAGCCATGTATTCACGAACTGTTTTCCCGTCACAGCCTCGCTCTGTGCAATCTCACACTCGTGGTGCGGGAAGATATTGTCCTCGCCACCCGTATGCAGATCGAGCGTGTCGCCGAGAATCGCACGACTCATCGCAGAGCATTCGATGTGCCAACCGGGGAACCCGTCGACAGAATTTTTTCCAGGACTGGGCCACCGTAATGCGTGATGCTCGTTGCTCCCCACGCAAAATTTCCAGAGCGCAAAATCTGCGGGATGTTTCTTCTCTTCATTCACTTCGACGCGCGCGCCTGCCGCGACATTGTCGAGCGTGTTGCCGCTGAGCGTGCCATACGGCGTCTTTGTCTTGCCTGTAACGTCAAAGTAGATACCGTCTTTTGTGGCATACGCTAGCCCTTTTTCGAGAAGCGTCTCGATCATCTCTTTCATCTGCGGCACGAACTCGCTCGCACGCGGGCGCTGAAAGGGTTCGAGCATGTTGAGAGACTTTTCATCCTCGATGTACTGCGCTTCGTATCCGCGCGCGACCTTCAACACCGTCTCGTGCGTGATCGATCCGAATTCTTCGCGCGCTTGTTTCTCAATTTTATCTTCACCTATGTCGCGATCGGCGACGAGATGTCCAACGTCCGTGATATTCTTCACCTGCATGACGTTCATGTCGTGTCCCGCCTCAAGCCAGCGTCGCAGAAGATCGGCCATGAGGAAGCTCGAATAGTTTCCGATGTGCGGACGTCCGTAGACCGTCGGTCCGCAGGTGTACATCGTCACACGCCTGCCCGCCGTAGCTTCAGCGGAGGTGGGCTTCCCGGCTGGATCGAGCGGAACGAAGTCCTCTTCCTTCTTCGAAAGCGTGTTGTAGAGGCGCAGGGCCATGCGGAAATAATAGCGAATAGAAGGGGAAAAACGAAGGTCTAAAGCAAATAGCATGTCAGTTCGAGCCCTGTCGAGAACGACATGACAAGCACTTCTCGACGAGCTCGAAGTGACAAAAAGAAAAGCCTCGTCGCTCGCGAGAATGCGAACGCCGAGGCTTTAGTGTTCGATCCCCGATGGGGATCATGCCGCTCGTTGCATGCGCTGCTCCCGAAGGAGACGTTCCGCGTGCAGCTTCGCGACAGCCGCTTCGACTTTTTCGGCACCATTGCCGAGAAGTTTCAGCGTTGACCGGGTTAGATCGAGTGCGCCAACCCAGGTCGGATCCAGCTTGAGACGAGATAAGTTTTTTCTCGAAGCTGGATTAGGAAGGAAAGCACTCATGGCATTCCTTTCACCATGAGATCCCCACGTCGTCGGACGACCTTGTCCTATACTTCCGCGTGGATTGCGGACTGTTTACAGAACTTGTCATTTCTATGCAAGAATTTCACGACTTTTCGCCTTACCTTTTAGAAGCCAGATTCGTTCCTCCTCTAGCCATTTTATGAGTATTTGACAAATATATATTTATGTTATAATAGTATTTGTTGTTTTGAAGGACAGGGATAGCATCTCGCAAACGCGTTCATTGAAAACATCGATCTGAAAACAGAGATCTGCATTCGCATGGGTCAGTCGTCATCCGACGGTCGGAGACGCCCATTCAAGCAGACGGGAGGATTTGTTATGGCTCATCTTTGGGCCTACCGCCTCGCCTATCTCCGCAGGTGGAAGCACACGCGCTTCTACCGCAGATAGGTTCACCAGCCTTAGCCCCATTCTGTTGCCTCGTCGGACGAGGTAATGGGATGGGGCACATTCAAATGTAGATCTCTGGTTTTTCAAACCATCGCTCAGTACGAATGGATATGACTTCGTAAGTCAGAACCTGATTTTGTCTCATCTAACGTCAAGGAAGATGTGCAAAGCTGGGTATGTATTCCCTGTTTCTCGTCTCGGAGGTCGTGAGATGCAACGCAGTAGTAGTCAGGGGTCGAAGGATCGTCGCGGACTGCAATTGGCATTCCAGCGTCACGAGATCACAGTTGGTCAGCTCTTCAAACGGGGTGGAAAACTCGGCATCCCCGATGCAGAACTCGATCGCTGGATCGACGGCGCAACCAGACTGCTCAGGCAAGAATTTCTGCAAGGTCTTCGCTCAGAAGAAGAATTGCAGAGCCTGGGTGTAAACCTGCAGGTCGACGGCACAGTGCTGTCAGCCTGGGTGGCCGAAAAGGCCGCCGCTGATGCCAAGCAACCCGTCACCGAACTCGCCCCCGTATAAAAGGAGGAGGGCTTCCGAGGCATCCAGGCCGACGCGATGTGCGTCGGCCTGGGGTCTCAAAAATCGACGTCAGATCCATTCGCATTTCAATCATCTGTATTCACCGCTCTGTGCTGCGGTTTTTCGACATATAGAAGCAGGGCCGGCACTATGTGCAGGCCCTTGAGGTTCTTCCCCACGCCTCCTCCTTTCGGAAGGGACGATACGGCTTCAATTTTTTACGCAGCAACGGCGTACAGCGTGATGCTTTCGAGACGGTTGCCATTCTTGTGCAGTTGCACAATGAGGCGATAGTCGTCGAGTTGGAGCAGCACGGCGTGCTTGTTGCCGTAGTCGGGAATCTGGACAATCGGCACAGGCGTCCCGTCACAGATCAAGCAATCGCTGATGCTCCCCGTGTTGATGAGCTTGAAGCTGAGGTCAATCAGCAACTTTGCATCGCCGCCGAGCGAAAGCTGCACATGCTCGGCAGTGATGAGAGCCGCATCGAGCTCTTCATTGCTCAACACGCGGCGAGGGCGAGTAATCGTACTCATAAAACACCCCGGAAAGAAGAGAACTCAATCCCCAGCTTGTCCATTTGAAGCCGTCAATAGGAAAGAGCTTGGGGGCAGTATTCCCCTGCTTTTGCGATATGCAAGTAAAATGCGAGGAGTGGCTCTCTGCTGCCAAAGTCACTCTCCTTTTACCTTGAGGTGTTCTCGATTCACAATCACCTGCTGACCAATCGCAAACAGCGTCGAAATTCCCCAGTACACGGACACTGCTGATGGCACTGTGAGTGCAAAGAAACCGATCATGAGCGGCAGCGCGTAGAGCATGATTTTCTGCTGCAAATCCT
>CAZBSN010000029.1:7124-9065 GCA_964494435.1 uncultured Candidatus Peribacteria bacterium
AAGAAACCGATCATGAGCGGCAGCGCGTAGAGCATGATTTTCTGCTGCAAATCCTGTGGGTTGTCCGCTTGATGCACGGCGTCATCGACCTTCTTCGCTTTCTTTTTATCGGCGATGTAGAAGCTGAGTTTCATCTGAATGAACTGCAACACGACGAGCACCGGAACGAACAGGAACGGATAGCTCTGCGTAAGATCGAGCCCCAAGAAATGCGGATCGAACGTCCACGTGATGTCGGCAAACGGCGTGTAGAGAAGGTGCTTCGAGAGCGGCAAATGATGCGCGTCGCGGATCACATGGAAGAGCCCGATGAGGATTGGGAATTGGAACAAAATTGGGAGGCACGACTGGAACGGATTGATCTTTTCCTCCTTCCAAATCTTCATGATTTCGGCGTTCATCTTCTGCGCGTCATCTGCGTATTGTTTGCGCGTAGCCTCGATTTTTGGCTGCAGGAGCTGCATTTTCTTCTGTCCCTCCAGCGCGTGCTGCGTCGGAATGAAGAGGATGATTTTCACGAGCAACGTGAGAATCAAAATCGCCCAACCGAGGTTGTGACCCGGCAAGAACGATGCGATGCCGACGAGAATGTTGAGGAACGGACGGGTGATGATCGTGTCATAGAGCTTTCCGAACAGTCCTGCTTCAGTCATAACCGCCTTCGCAGAGAGCGGACCGATTGGTTGCACAACACCGCCTGAACTCGTCTCGGCCGTTAGCGTGAACGTGTAGATGCCATCCTGGGTGAATGCCTTGTATTTCCATGCTCCGAGCGACACGTTCGCGCTCTCCCCTGCTGGAATTGGAGCTGTATCGACGCATGTAATGGCAGGCTCACCTGCTTCGATGACAGAGCCTGTGGCCGCACCATCGACGCTGAAGGCGATTGTGACGAATGGCTTGGGACACGTGGCGGGGATCGCCAGAGGGGTCGCCAGATTGTTCTGAATGACCAGGATTGGGTCCTGGCCGCGTGCGAGGGTGTTATCTTCAATGGAAAGCACTACCGGCTCCGGCGGCGCTTCCTGGGGGCCAAAGAATTGCGGGAAAAGGTACTGGGACCCCAGGTACACAATGAGCGCGATGATGGCGAAGTCGAGGATACGCGAGGAGAAACCTGCAGCTTTCTTTTCGGTCATGGTCGGAGGAGTGAGAGAAGCGCCGCTGCGTCTTCTTGGAGCAGCGCAAAAGGAGCATCCAGACTAGCGGATTTTGGCGTCGCCAACAACTGTGCAGAGCGCAGATTGTCTGTGGATTCGATCATCAAACGCAGAGCCTCGCGGCACCTGCGGCGCATGCGATTGCGGCGAACGGCAGACGCATCGAGCGTCGTTGAAGCGTAGGTTCCAAGGTACACACCCGCCGCATTCGGACGAGGACGACCGTGCGACAGGGGAACGCCCGGCAGAAAGCGAATCACCATCGTTTTGCCCTTCCAGACTCTCCCCTTTCGCAGGATCGTCGCATTCACTTTCCTGCCTTGAAGTCTATGCAGCTGCATAAGGCCCGCAGTATAGCGGACGCCGAGCCCTCACCCGGTTGCGACCGGCCTCTCCCGCAAACGGGAGAGGCGAGAGGTACCTTGATCGTGACACGTCAGAATCCCCTCTCCCGCGGGGAGAGGGTTAGGGTGAGGGGTCCGATAGCCAAATTCCTTCTCCTGCATTACTCTCTCGACCATGGCTCTGACCGCAGACGATGTTCGGCACGTGGCGAAGCTCGCCCGCTTAACCCTCACAGAGGATGAAGTGGCGAAGTTCACAAAGGACCTGACGGGCATCTTCGCGCTCATTGAGACGCTCAGCGAAGTGGACACTGGGTCCGTGGAGCCCATCGCACAGGTGACTGGCCTTCAGAACGTGTCGCGGGAAGATGAGATTTATGAGTCCCCTACCCCGCCGGATGCGTTGCTTGCGACGTCTCCCCTCCCCATCCGCGAAC
>CAZBSN010000030.1:0-9054 GCA_964494435.1 uncultured Candidatus Peribacteria bacterium
AATCAGCTACGTCACGGTGAATATGTTCCTGGGTCTTGTACTCACCGCCCGTCAACTCATGGAAGGTAGGGGCGCCTGAAGCTCCGTTACTCGCAAGAGGCGGAACCACGGTGACACTACTGACTGGGAGTAAGTCGTAACAAGGTATCCGTAGGAGAACCTGCGGATGGAACACCTCCTTACCAGGGAGATTATTTCTGCCCTCTGCCACATTCGTGGCATTGAGGCGAAGCGTGCTCTGGTCGGTCATAATTTGCCAACACGCGTACGATTGCCCGGATATGACCCCATCGTCGTGAGCCTTGCCTCGCAAGGGACTACGATGATGAGTCCGGAAGGTTTCTCTACTGCACAATGCTGTGAACCGCGAGTGGTTCACCCTGAGCGAGTCCCCCATCGGGACGAGTCGAAGGGTGACTTCGCTGTACCAAAAGGACCCCGAAAGGGGTCTTTTTTGTGGTGAATAGTTCTATACTGACGAGCCATGCTGAGACGAACATTTCTCCAGGCCGCAGGCACAATCCCCCTTCTGTCTGAGTTGTCGATAGAAGGCAGTCATACACAAACTTCACATCATGAAGCTGATGATGCATGGGATGCAATTAGTCATGAAGTAGCGTCAATGAATGGAGGACATTTACGCACCTTGGAGGTGCGATGGGGCACACTCGACCCTCAGATACAAAGTCTCTACACACGAGCATTTGGAGAAAGATTCCGTATTGCACCGGGTGAGATGACACGAGAGAAGTGGGATGAAATATTTGGAATTCAAAATCCTATTGATGAGTCATGGGATCGAACGAAAGCGGAGATGAGAACGGCTGCAAAACTCCGCGAACTGTTGAAACCTGATCTCATGCACCAGCCATTCGATGTCTACGAGTCTTGACTCCCCTCTCGGCGAGCGGAGAATGCGCATAGATCCATGCTGCACTCACCGGAGTCGCGGGTGGCACGAGAAGAGTTCCAACATCTGAATCTCAGCCGATCAGATCACCCCGCTGTCAGCGGACTAGATCGACGACAATTTTTCGGTGTGGCTGCTGCTGGTATTGCCGGCGCGCTCGCTCTTCCTGCGTGGCTCCACGCTGGCGATCCGGAGGATCCTGTGGGGCGCTATCTCGCGCTGCACCCCAAAAAAATTCCTGGCATTCAACGTATTACGATCCCCATCCTGCCGAAGAAGCCGAAAAGGATTCTCAAGATATTTGAACAAATACACTACGACCACAATATTCCCCACAACCAACGATGGGAGGTGAATGACTGCCAAGAAAATTTGCATGCGGCCCAGGCATTTCTCATGCAGCACCCTGCTGTACTCATGAAATCCATGAGGTTGGAAGCCGTGTGCGAGAAGGAAGAAGAGCAAACCATCAAGCAGGCCGTGGCCAATATTGCCAAGCACATTCGAACCGCTGCCAAGATGACGCTTGGGACGCCGCGAAAACGCTTTCTTACGGGGTTGGAATACGACGATCCTGATTGGTACAAAATGGCCAATACGAACATTGATGGATATACGGCCTTGGGACGGCACGGAGCGGCAGAGGTTCTCCACTGCACACGCAAACTGCAGATTCTTCCTGCGGAAAAACGCGACGCTAAAAATGCCGCCGGCAGAGCGCGTGAAAGCGATCCTGATTACTGGAAGATCGTGTTCGATCAACGGGATAAAGTATGTATTGAGCTCACACACCTGTTCGACGAAAGTGTGACGTACGGATGCGGTCATCGGTGGTCAGCTGCAAACATCCACAACGAGCAACATCCTGATGACCAAATAGCGTTCATGCTTCTGACGCCGGAAACTGTCGCACGCGAATATAACTGCCCCGATCCTCAGGGAGGCGTGTTTTACGACAGTGACGTGGAGGAGCAGAAAGCGCTCGCTCAGACCCGTACTTCAGGTAAGCCCTGATACGGGTCTCATTGTAAGATTCACGCCGCTCACATATCGTGTCTGAAGAATGCCGGACGCCATCAACACCCAACGCACGTTGGCAAAGCCGCGATACGTATTGCCAGGCTTCACGCTCATTGAGCTCCTTATTGTCATCGCCATTCTTGGCATTCTCGCAGCAATCGTCCTTACGGCTCTCAATCCAAGCGCACAGTTGGCAGCGGTGCAGAATGCCAAACGCAAGGCAAATATTTACACGCAAGGCACGGCAATCACTCAGCACGTGATTGGCTTTGGCCGACCGCCAGCGGATGACATTCCTGTTGGTGCGCTATTGTCGAAAGCTATTTGCCGCCCCGGTATCACTGACGCCAGCTGCGTGAATATGGATGCACTCGTTCCCACCTTTATTGCTGATCTGCCGACGGATCCCGCTGAGACGAATGATTTTTTTACCGGGTACGAGGTCTATCAAGACGACGCCTCACGCTATTTTGTCTGCTCGGATTACCTACCCGACGTACCCGACCAAACCGATGACGGACGATGCGGCAACAGCACGTACACCGGTCCTGAGGAAGAGGAAGGCGGAGATGGAGGTGATGGCGGGGATGATGGTGGAGACGATGGAGGTGGTGACGGCGGGGATGATGGTGGAGAAGGAGGCGGGGGTGGAGTCAGCTGTGGAGGCACAACGCCCATCACCACCTGCACGGACTTGCAGAACATGTCTGTCGATGGTTCCTACTACCTAGCAAATGACATCGATTGCTCAGCGACGTCGGGATGGAATTCAGGTGCGGGATTCCAACCGATCGGCAATGTTAGTGCCAAGTTTACGGGAGCGCTCGATGGGAACGGCCACTTGGTGAACAATATCGTGATCAATCGACCGTCGGAGAGTTATGTCGGCATCTTTGCCTATCTTACAACGGGATGCATATCGGATATCCATTTGCGTAATATCAATTACACGACAGCAGGCGATACGGGCGGCATCGTGGGAGATTACAACGGGGAATATGCCGGGGTTGGCAACATCATCGATTCATCCGTCACGGGTACGATCTCGACGTATGGCGCAAACGGCAGAGTCGGCGGATTGGTCGGCGACGTGTGGAACGGCGGTGTCATTCGTCGCAGCTGGACGGACGTCGACATCACGACGGTCGTCACTTCCTATACCAACAACGGTTACGCCGGCGGCTTGGCCGGGAGCGTGAGCTCGCTTGCAGCCGTGTACGATTCGTATGCATTGGGGAACGTGACTGCGACGAACACCAAGGCGGGAGGTTTCACGGGAGGAATTTATTCAACGCCGACGGCCACGGTCGTGAACTCCTATGCAGCGGGCAATGTGCAATCAGATATTGAGGCGGGCGGTTTCACCACCAATAGCGGAGATCAGCCCACGTTCACGAACAACTACTACGACAGCCAAACAACCGGACAGTCCGATACTACCTATGGCGTCAATCCGAGGACGACTGCCCAGATGAGGCAGCAGGCGACCTTTAGCAATTGGGACTTCGAAAACATCTGGGAGATCGATGAAGGCGAGGGCTATCCAACGCTACGGTAACACTAGTACACGGGGAGCATGTGGTTGACGGCGATGAAGAGAACAAGCAGAAAGAACATTGTTTGTTCTGCCCAAACTCTGCCCGTAGAACCCTTACACCCGCACTTCCGGGCTTCCGGTGTCCTTCCCGCCCATGCGTAATCGTTCACGTGCCTGTCTCGCAAGATCTTCGTACTTCTCTTTGAGTTCGAGAAGTTCTTCTTCCGTCAGTTCTTCAAGATCTAAGAGAACGGTGTGTGCATCTTTGTCGGCGCGGATGAGTTCGTCGAGTTTGATCTGCGTCGCAGCACTCTCACGGTTCTGCGTGTTCTGAATAAGGAACACCATGAGGAATGTGACGATCGTCGTCGTTGTATTGATCATAAGTTGCCACGTGTTGCTGTACTCAAACATCGGGCCTGTCACGATCCATGCCACAATGATGCAAAGGGCGAAGGCAAATGTGAGAGGGTGTCCAACCTTCGATGAGATCCACTTGGAAAATGCAGCAAAGGGGTGACTCTTTCGGTGTGAAGCGGATGAAAGGAGGAGGGAGGCGTGCTTGTGCATGGGCGGATTGTACGCCCGTGTCTGCCGCAATTGACAGTGCTACATCGTGAGCGGAGCATTGGATGTATGGGCACTCCTGAGCATATGCCTCAGCCTACGGAAAGTCCGAGGTACAAGCCTCAAGCGTGCGATCAGGCACGACTCGCACACGAGTTACGGGAATATTTCTGCTCCCATCTTGGAGGCAACACCGTATTCAGATTTTTCCCTGGCGTACCCGGACGACATCCATTGATGATCCCGGAGGGCGAGAACTTATTAAGGCACACAGTCATCAAACACACTAAAACAATTGATGGATACGTCGTTCTAGAGGCATCTCTCGAATTTCCTTGTCCCGTACCACCCGGAATTCCCGATCCGGAACAATACGATTTGAGGGCAACGGTAACAATGCATTTCCGACCCACAAGCACCACGATCATGTACCGGAATCTTTTGGAATCCGATCCGGAAGTACCGCCACGCCCACCACGACAAGAACCTGTGGAAGCGGACATTGTTGAGCCACCACAGCGCGAAACCCAGGGAAGTGACGGCTTCCTAACAGGACTTATAGGAGGCGTAGCTTTGTCCGTCCTGGCATACATCGCAATACCGGAGAGCGCTCACAGAGAAATACAGAAGCATATTGATATTCTGAGAGAGGTCGTCAAAGCTCCGTTTGTTACTCCGGCAAAACAGCCGTAATGCGCGAAAGTAATTTCATCTGTAACTCTTCATCATCAATTCCCTCAAGTAGTTTTCCGAGAAATCCTTCGACGAGCAGACGCCTCGCTGCGTCAGGTGGAAGTCCACGTGACCCGGCGTAGAACAGATCTTCTGGATTTACACGAGAGACCGTCGCGGAGTGGCTCGCTTTCACATCATTCGTCTTGATCTCCAATGCTGGAATGGCGTCGATTTTGGCTGAGGAATCGAGCATGAGGGCTTCTTGGGTGAGGTACGTCTGCGTGCCTCCACCACCGGCGCCAATCTCTATTTTTCCATCGAGAAGAATACGACCCTTTGCGAGAGCGACTGCGCGCATTGCGACCTCCCCTCCTCCATCACGCACGGGAAACTCATTGCGGATGATTGCTTTCGGATGTTCACCTGCACTCGCAACAACAATCCACGACGCAGCACTTCGTGCTCCGACTCCAGAACACACGGAATGAATCGTGTGCGACACGGTTCCTCCGATGGTGATGGGCCTCCAATGAAGCGATCCACGCTCTCCCACGCGCGCTTCAGCATGCACGGAACCTGCAGCACCCTCCTGCACTGTCAGCAATTCGCACGATGCGTTATTTCCGACAGTCACCTCGATCTTGATATCTCCTTCTTTTGGTAACTCTAGCCATAATCTCGTCTCTGTATTGGCAGGGACAGAAATAGAAAGACAGCTGCCATCGATCAATTCGTGCTTCTTCCACGTTGTGCCGGTGTGTGCGGGGATGATGATGGCCATAATCAACCAACCGAACCTTCCATCTCTAGTTCAATGAGGCGATTGAGCTCGACTGCGTATTCAAGCGGCAGTGCACGAACAATTGGCTCCAAAAATCCATTCACGATCATCGCCATCGCTTCTTCTTTGGAGAGTCCGCGGCTCATGAGATAGAAGACATCTTCTTCGGAAAGTTTTCCAACCGTCGCTTCGTGCGCGATCGTCACGTCGTCGTTCTTCACGTTGATGTCTGGGATCGTGTCGGTGCGAGAAGCATCGTCGAGGAGAAGCGCGTCGCATTCGACCTGTGACGTGCAATCTTTTGCATTGGGAGCGACATAGAGTTTTCCGCGATACACAGCCGTTCCTCCGCCCTTCGAAATGGACTTACTCGTGACGCGTGAGGTTGTGTGCGACGCGAGGTGGAACACCTTTGCACCGGTGTCCTGCCACTGGTCTTTATTCGCAAATGCAACGGCGAGATGATCGCACCGTGCATATTCTCCAACGAGCATCGAGCATGGATAGAGCATCGTGACGCCGCTGCCCATGTTCCCGCCAATCCATTCCATCGTCGCGTCCTTCTCCACGATCGCACGCTTTGTATTGAGGTTGTACGTGTCACGACTCCAGTTCTCGACGCTACTGTAGCGTGCAGTCGCTCCCGGCTTTACGAACACTTCGACGAGTCCCGCGTGTAACGCGTGACTGCCGTACTTCGGTGCGGAACATCCTTCGATGTAGTGCACCTTCGCTCCCTCTTCGACCACGATAAGCGTGTGTTCGAACTGGCCCATATTCTTCGCGTTCATCCGGAAATAGGCCTGGAGAGGCTCTTTTACTTCTACTCCCGTTGGGACATAGAGGAACGTCCCCCCGCTCCACACGGCGCCGTGCAAAGCCGCAAACTTGTGGTCGGTCATTGGTACGCATTGCATGAAATACTTCTTTACGAGGTCTGGGTATTGCTCCACAGCATCGTCCATATCGAGGAAGATCACGCCCAGCTCTTCCCACTCTTTCTTCAAACTGTGGTAGATGACTTCGCTCTCGTACTGCGCACCAACACCCGCGAGCACTCTGCGTTCCGCTTCGGGAATGCCGAGACGGTCGTACACTCTGCGCACATCTTCCGGGATCTCCTTCCAGTCATTCGTGTTCTCGATACCAGCGCGCGCGTAGTAGATGATGTTATCGAGATCGAGGCCGGACAAATCAGCACCCCATGTCGGCATCGCCTTCTCGCGAAAGATCTGCAAACTTTTGAGACGGTGTTCGAGCATCCACTCAGGCTCCTTCTTGTCGGCTGAGATTCTCCGTACCAATGCTTCGCTCACGCCTCGCTCAGCACCATCCGCGTACGCAGACTGATTGGCTGTGTCGAGTGCGGCACGCGTGAGTCCTGCAAAGATGCGCTCTTCACTGTGTTCCGCTTGCCGATGCACCTCCTGCACATTGGAACGGGTACGAGTCATGGGTCTCTGCAGTATAGCTGAATGGTCGTCCACCGTTGCACTTTGGCGACATTTCTCATTTCTCAGTAGAAGGGTGTATATCCATCCACCATTTTCCACCGGCAATGTGGATAACTCGTGGATAACCTCTGGAAACGCTGTGGATAACAAAAACGGCCCCGAAGGGCCGCTTTCATGAAGGCCTCCGCGTGGAGGACTACTTCAACTCGTATGTGATCGTTACTGTGACCGTGATGTCCTGCTCCCCTGACGGCAACGGCACAGCAGCCTGATTCGTAGCCGCACCATCCATCGCGTAAGCTTCACGCTTCTCCATGTAGACGGGTGGGTACCACCCATTGCCGCTCTCTTGGAAGTTCAACACTTCACCAAGGTTCTCATCGAGTTGCTCCGCGAGCTTCTCTGCCTTCGCCTTGGCTTGAGCGATTGCCTCCGTCCGAGCTTCATCTTTCTTTGCCTCTGGATCGTCGAGTGTGAATATGACGCCACCTGCTTGGTTCGCACCGGCATCTGTTGCAGCCGTGAGCACATCACCAACCTTCTCGAGATCGCGCACCTTCACGCGGAGACTCTGCGTTGCCTCGTATCCACGCAAGCGCTGACGACCATCGGTCCAGTCGTAGGTGGGGTTCAGGTAGAACGACTCTGTCTTGATGTCCTTCTCTTCGATGCCAAGTGCTTTCACGGCGGCAATGATCGCATTCATATCGCGGCTGAGCTTGTCCGTCGCGGCTTTCGCGGTTGCTTGTACGCCTGTCGTGACGCCGAAGCTGAGTTCGCCGATATCAGGCGCGACCGTTACTTTGCCTTCACCGGAAACAGTGATTGTTCCTGTTTGTGGAGGAACCGGCTGTCGGTCGATGTGCTTGCCGTAAACATAGAAGCCACCGCCGATCAGAACGGCAACAAGGATCGCGTGAGCGGGAGTAAATCGTGATGTATCCATACAAAAGGGGGAAGGGTTGTACTTAATACTACGCTGTAACCGTAAAAACGTAACGAACCGACGTATTGCCAAGAGACTATATTCCAAGGAATATGGAAAGTGTCTCGTTTTCCATTGTCCTGTTCTTTAAGGAGGTATGACATGTTCTTTCAAGTCCTGATTGTCCTGGCGTTCCTGGGACAAATGCCACCGAGCAAAACCGATCGCACAGGCGTTGAATCGCAGCCACCGGTTATCCTTCACAAGTGGGAAATTGTTCGTGCCGACGGTGCGATAGTAAGAACTTGGTTTGCTTTTCGTGTAGAGAGGGTTAAACCTCGGCTACGGGGGGAACTGACGGTTCAAGAAGCCCGCGACGCTCTCTGTGAGCTCTTCGATCGGGAATGCAAATTCCTATCGAAGTATTCCACACCGGAGCGGCCACAAGGCGACTACTGGCCACCACTCCATGAACACCCGTACATGGCTTGGAAAAAAGAGTGTATGGAACACGGAATCAAATTGCAGATGGACTCCATGGGTTTCCAATGCATTCCTCCGTAAACGAGACAAAACCACCATCCTGCCGTCATGAAGACGGCAGGATGGGAAGCGTTAGTATTTACAGATCTAACTGCACCGACGTGCTCTTTACGTACTTTTTGTATCCGTCTTTCTCCAATTGTTCCGCAAGCTCCGCTCCCCCGCTCTCCACGATCTTCCCTGCGACCATCACATGCACACGATCGGGTTTGAGATACTGGAGGATGCGTGCGTAGTGCGTGACGACGAGTGCGGAGAAATTCGGAGAGCGAAGTGTCTGCACTCCTTCTGCGACGATCTTGAGCGCATCAACGTCAAGACCGCTGTCTGTCTCATCGAGAAGCGCAAGGCGCGGACGGAGAACGTCCATCTGCAACACTTCTGCCTTCTTCTTCTCTCCCCCGGAGAACCCTTGGTTGAGAGAGCGTTCGGCAAATTCGGGAGCGATGGAGAGTTGCTTCATTCGTTCTGTGAGAAGATCACGGAATTGGAGAAGCGAGAGCGGTGTTTCTTTTCGCGCCGTCGCTTGTGCCTTGTGTGCGGCAAAGAGAAAGTTGCGGAGCGTGACGCCGGCGATTTCGCGCGGATACTGGAATGCGAGGAAGAGTCCCGCCATCGCGCGCTCGTGCGGCGGAAGTGCGA
>CAZBSN010000031.1:0-8952 GCA_964494435.1 uncultured Candidatus Peribacteria bacterium
TGCATAATGATCGGCCAATGTTCACGGCCCTCTCGCTCCTCATTGGCCTGTCTATTGCCGTTTCTGCCGCTCCTACGACGGAGGCCTATCCCGTCAGCCAATGGGTCCCAGAGGCAGGAGATCGCGTCATGGTCGATACAATGGAGAATATGGGCTACATCGTCCGAGATGATGGTTCTTTTACGTCGTTTCCGGTGTTAAGCGGTCAACGCCGCGTCGTTTGGTACATCGGTCGAAGGTATAACGCAGCCACACCGGAGAAGTCTTGGAACATCTACAGCGTCGACGTGAAGGGCCGCAGCATGACCTTTGGTGAAACAGGAACTTTCATGCGGCTCTATAACGGTGACGAGCAAACGCCGTACGGCATCCACAGCCATCTCACGTTCAGAAAAATGCTCGCAGAAGGTGATCGATACCGCAGTATGGGATGTGTGCTCGTCGATGAAGACGTGTTAAAGCTCCTCGTGAAGACGTTTGAACTCAATGGCAACAAACTTGCTGTCGAAACAAAGTTCGGTGATCTCGATTTGCCAGCACTCGCGAAAAGCTCACTTGATGAGAAGCCGAGCTGGCTGGGGCTCTAAATTCCCTCGTTTATCCTAAGTGCTTGACAAGTATACATCTATAATTATAATCTCATTATGACTGAAGAACTTCATCCTCAAGAACTGCAAGGAGAACACTCCCCTGATGGTGGTTTGGGTTTTTTCTTGTACGGCCTCGAAACCTTTAACAAAGATGAAGTGGACCCAGCTGAGATTGCTGAAGTAAGGAGATTAGCTGCACTTACTCTTGCTGAGCGTACAGAGTCAGAACAAGCCCAACTATCGGTTTTGTTACATAAGCTGAATTCAATTTCTACAGAAGCAAACCTCAGTAAGGCTTCATTAGAGCGTTTACTTACAAAGGAAAAGTAATTCGAAGTTACTGAATGAGAACGACGCCCACGAACATCGTTGCGATGGCGATCGCTTTTGCAAACACTGTCGACCGGTCGATCTCTTCTTTAAGGATGTATGGGAAGAAGGCGCTGATAACCACAGTGAAGAGAAGCACGATGAACGGTTGTACAGAGCTGAGAGCATTCACGAGCGTGACATATCCAACAGTAGATGCGACCGTGACTGAAAGGACACCGAGTAAATTGGCCGTCTCACTCAGCGTCACAATACCGAACGGGTGTGCTCCATGTTTTGCATAGAGTGGAGCAACTCTGCGCAGAGCCAAAACAATTGTCGGAATCAACGTGAGAAATCCGCCAATGCGGACGTACGCAAAGATCGTCCAAAAATCTGCGTAGTCGAGAAGATACTTTGTGATGATTTGATTGATGGCGATACACAACGCGGCCAGGATCATCGGCCAGAAAGCTTTTCCAAAACCAAAGACGAAAAGCTTCCCCGATGACACGAGCATCGCTCCACCAACGAGAAAGAGAATTCCAAGATATTGCTGAAGAGAAAATACTTCACCGAGAAAAATTGCAGCAAAGACTGAAATAAACAGCACTCCGACGTAGAAAAGCGGAATGATCTTCGAAATTTCGTCCTTCATGACTGAGTAACAATATAAATAGGTCATGGCTGCAAAACAGACACCTGCAAGGAGCGCCAGAAAAATGTGAAATGGCGCGAGTGGCTCGAATCCCACAAACACATAAACTCCGATGCTGGCGAAGAGACCCAGGACGCCTGAAATTGCTACGATGACAACCGGCGAATCGAAATGCTTTGAGAGGACGTATTTATCAAGAATATTTGCGATTGCCCAAAAGAATGCGCAGAGCAAGGAGAGGAATATCCAGGACATGATGTGAGTTTATCACTTCTGGCGGAGAGGGAGGGATTCGAACCCTCGATACAGTTTTACCCGTATACCACATTAGCAGTGTGGTGCTTTCGGCCACTCAGCCACCTCTCCAGAAGTAGCGGGAGTATAGGGCAGCGTGGCCTCCCCTTCCATCTTCTTTTTTAGGCCGCCTGCTCGTGTTCCTTGGCGTCATTGCGATACCTGCACCAGACGCAATCGCGCGATGAGGGAGGAGGAACAGATCCCTCCAAGCATTCTCGAACGCCCATTAATGCATCCTCAATCCACGAAAGATCGAGGATGTGCATCGCAACAGAGAGCGTGAATTGAAGCGCACGATCGAGGCCTGGTCGCTCTCGATCGGCATTCGCAAAGACAATGTACCCCTCACGTGCGAGCTGAAATCCATTCCGCTGGAGCAACCACGCGTACACATCCAGTTGCCTCCGATATCCATCGCGCATTTCCAGTGTTGGAACGAGTGCCGAGCTCGTTGCTTTGTAATCCACGGGATGCAGTGATCCGTTTGCTGCTTCCCACACATCATCGACGATGCCAAAGAGTTCGATACGCGATTCAGTGTGCGTCGATCGAATACCCTGCGGTGTGTCGCGCCACGTTGTCAGAGACGGATGTTGAAGTGGTACAGCTTCGACTCCATGTAGCTTCATCACAGGATGAGGTTTGCGATCGATTCTGCATGCGTCGAACTCCCGCTTCATAAGGTGATCGACTGCCAAGTTCAACGAATAAAACGCATCATCGGGGCGCGAAACTCCGTGCACACGATCCAGATAAAAACAACGTGGGCATTCAAGAAAGAGTTCAAGCTTGCTCCTGCTGACGGAAAAGTGATCGGATGAAGAAATGAAAAGTGAGCGTGCCATTGGAGTCATCTTACTCTTATAGCCCGGAGACAGGTTTTACCCTGTCTCCGGGGGTTTCTGATGTCGCATACCAAGGAACGTCCCTGGGAGGGAAGAACGGCCAGGGGCAAGGCAACCGCTCCGCCACAGGCAACATCAGTGTAATCATATCGTCCGCTTCTTTCAGTGATTGTCAAACCTCTTGTTATGACTGCCTGATACACTCTTTCTATGTCTCGCACGGTTGTTGCTGTAGATCTCGGGGGTACAAAGGCCGTCATTGCGCGGCTTGATTCCGCATCGCTGAAAATTCAGTCGGAAGAAACTATCCCGACGAGAGCTGAGGACGGCATGTCCGCGGTTCTGGATGACATCATTGCTGCCATTGGTCGACAGCGCGCAGAGGACACAGAGGCAGTTGGATTTGGCGTGCCCGGTTTGCTCTCCAAAGGAATGTTGCTCGTTGCACCGAACATTCAGAAATCTCAGAACATCAACGTGAAAGAGCTTCTGGAGAAGAAACTGAAACTCCCCGTCTTCGTCGGGAATGAATCGAATTGCTTCGCCCTTGCCGAAGCAAAACTCGGTGCAGGAAAAGGAAAGAGCATCGTCGTCGGCATTACGTTTGGAACAGGCGTTGGAGGCGGCATTGTGATCGACGGAAAAATCTTCGAAGGAGCTCATGGCTACGCCGGTGAAATCGGGCACATGCTCCTCATGCCGGGAAAGCCACCGTACGAAACAGAGGACAAGCGTGGCGAGGTGGAACAATTCCTCTCCGGAACCGCGATGGGGAAACGCTGTGAAGCTGCATCTTCTCCAGAGGAGTATTTGGAGGGAGCCGTCTGTTCCTTCATGCGGCCAGATATTTACCGTGAAGTCGCATGGCTCTGCGCGAGCCTCCTCTCGCTCCTTGATCCAGACGTCATCGTATTTGGCGGGTCCGCAGGCCACTCGCTCGGAAAACACATCAAAGAGATCGAGCAAGAATTAAAGAAGTGGATTGTACCGGGGGCTCCCCTGCCGACAATTGTCGCTGCGAAGACGAAAAATGCCGGCGTATTGGGTGCGGCATTGCTCTGCGCCTGATGGCCAAAACATACAAATTAGTCTACAATAAGAGACTATGTTGGAATTCCTCGGATTCAGCGAAAAGGTCAACGTTGAAGGCCTAGAACACCTAGCGGCCGTAAAGGAATTGAACCAATTTGGCAGACAATGCATCTTTGCTCCGAATCACCTGAAACCCGAAAGTTGGTGGAGAGTACAGAGCGCGCTTGCGGAAGATTATCCGCAGTTGGAAAGCGTCCTGCGCACGCATGGCCTACGAAGCACCGTTGTCTTCCGAGGTGATTCGAACATTCCAGCTGGAGAGCCGGGGGAAATGAGAAGTTTGTACCGTTTGCATAGTCACATACAGTCATATATTGGCCATCTCTTAACAGGCGGTCTTCCTCTCAACACCAATGAAACCAGCCCGGAATATGCCATGCGCCGAAACAGAGCGAACATTCTAAGAATTCTGGAAACATCGAAAAGGAAAAATCTCGCTATCTATCCATACGGCAATTGGTTCCCGTCCGGCGAACAAACATTTGAAGAAGAACGCGATCTAGACCTGGTGAACAAAGGCTTTGTCAGTATTCAGGACTTTGAACATTGGAGAACGGCGCTCAAGGAAGGATTTTTTAACTTAGCAAAAAAGACACATTCGCCCATCGTTCCTACGTACGCAGAATATGCAAATTCTGAGTGGCTCTTTCGCTTCGGAGCTCCAATAGAACCGGATGGTGAAGCAATCGAGCTCGCAAAAAAATATCTCGCAGCAATGCGAGCATTAAAAGATCAAGGTGCTTGAAGTTGTTTCCGTCGAACAAGGAGCATCAGCGCAAATGTTCCGTTCATCACAACAAGCGAAAGTGGATAGAGCCACGTTGCGATCGTTAATGTTTCTAAAGCGAAGAGCGCTGGCACGAATTTGAGGGAGCCTAATATAAACATGCTTGGAGTTTCCTCGAATGGACGCACGTACCCCTTACGGAACGTTGGTAAGAATCCAACCAAATCGATCAGCGTGACGAGAATAATGGAGAAAGTCGGATCCTTCGTCATGAGCCACAGTGCAATTGCTCCGATCGCAACGATGAGGGATATCCAATCGAACAATGGAAAACTCCTTTGGCCTTTCTTCAGAGCGATGAGAAAAATAATAAAGACCATGACTGCCGTGACGCCAGTAATCCAGGACCCCGGTCCGGCGTTCTCGGAAATTTGTACTGCGAATGCAATGCCGGTTAATGTTGCCCACACGAGCCACGAAAATGCATGCGGCTTTGTCTTTCCTTTGAAGATATCGCGAAAATATGGAACGTACCCTATGAGACCCAATACAACAGCAATGGCGCCGAGAATCTGTTGATAGTCGATCATTTGGACCATTCCGTATGGAACGATCCAGGTTGATCAAGCCGTTCGTATCCGTGCGCACCGAAGATGTCACGCTGCGCCGCAATGAGATTCTGTGGGAGCCGCGCCGTGCGATAGCCGTCGTAGTACGACAGCGACGCGCTCATGGCAGGGAGTGGAATTGCGTGGAGAGCACCGAGGGCGACAACGTGACGCCACTTCAGCTGCTGTTCTTTTCCGAATCGTTCGCGCACCGCTTCGGCTGCTTCTTTGTCTCCGGCAAACATCTTCTGATACTGGGGTAAGAGCGACGAGCGGATGATGCAGCCGCCTCGCCAGATCCGACAAATTTCACTGATGTTCAGATTCCACTTTTCTTCCTGACTTGCGACGAAAAGGAGCTGAAATCCCTGCGCATATGCGTTGATCACCGAAAGTTCGAGCGCCGTGCGAACAGCCTCAGAGAAATCATTGAGTCGATACGAATCATCCCAATGCAGTTTGTCTTGTTCGCTTTGCACAACACGGAAGTCTTTCCCGCTCGACACAATGCGCGCATCCACCGCAGCCGTGATGCTCGGAATGGAGACTCCGTAGTTGAGTGCTGCTTCGACCGTCCACTTCCCGGTCCCCTTCTGTCCAGAAATGTCTTTGATGAGATCGACGAGGTGTTTTCCGCTCTCTGAGTCCTTCTGCTTGAGTGCGCGAACAGAGATTTCCAAAAGAAATGATGAAAGATTGCCTTTCTGCTTATTCCACTCATCGAAGAGATCTCCGATCTGATCGTTGCTCATCTTCCCAACGGACGAGAGCAAGTGATACGCCTCGGCGATGAGCTGCATGACGGCGTACTCAATGCCGTTATGGACCATCTTCACAAAGTGCCCCGACCCTTTACGCCCGAGATAATTGACGCACTTTCCACCAGCACCGTCATCCGCTGCCATGCTTCGGAGAAGCGGCGTGAGATGATGAATGGCCTCTTCATTTCCACCGGGCATCATGCTCGGCCCATTGAGCGCTCCTTCTTCGCCACCAGACACGCCCATACCAATGAACCGCATGCTCTTTGCAGAAAGTTCCTTCTCTCGTCTCTCAGTATCGCGGTAGTGGCTGTTGCCGCCGTCGATGACGATGTCTCCTTGTGACAAGAGCGGCAGAAGATCTTCCAGCACCTTATCGACGCTGTCGGACTTCACCATGAGAAGCATTGATCGTGGAGCAGGGATCGCCTTCACAAACTCTTGCAATGTTTCTGCTCCGACAAATGATCCCTCGGAACTGTGCTTGCTCAAAAACTCCTTCATTTTCTCTGTCGTGCGGTTGTAGACGACCACCGTCGCACCATTCCGCGCGGCATTGCGAGCGAGATTGCCGCCCATGGTGGAGAGTCCAATTACTCCAAGATGCATACTAGAAGCATAGCCTGTTCCCTCTCCCACGGGGAGAGGGTTAGGGTGAGGGGTTTAAAGATCATTTCCTTACCTTCTCCCAATCCTCCATGAATTTCTTGAGCCCTGCGTCCGTCAGGTCGTGCTTCGGCAATTCCTGCATCACCGCATAGGGCATCGTACCAATGTGTGCACCCATGAGGAGAGCCTTATGCACGTGCTCGACTTTACGAATAGAGGCGACGAGCACTTCTGTTTGAATGTTGTAATGCTTGAAGGCTTGGATCATCTCCTCGACCACCTTCATTCCATCTTCTCCTTTGTCGTCCAAGCGTCCGACGAACGGGCTCACCATTGTCGCTCCTGCTTTCGCAGCGAGGATCGCTTGCTCGACCGAGAACACGAGCGTCGTGTTCGTCTTGATCTTCTTTGATGCAAAGTGCTTGAGAGCCTTCAGTCCCTCGGTCGTCATCGGAACTTTCACCACAACGTGCTTGTGCCATGACGCGTATTCCGTCCCTTGTTTAATCATGCCCGCTGCATCTGTCGCTGTGACTTGTGCAGAGACGCACGGAACGAGCTCACACATCGCAAGCACTGTTTCTTTGAAATCTTTTCCTTCCTTCGCGACAAGACTTGGATTGGTGGTGACGCCATCGAGAATTCCCCAACTCGCGACTTCCGCGACCTGTTCGACGTTTGCTGTATCAAGGAAGAGCTTCATTGGAACAAAGTGTATCACAAGTTTCGCTCTTACCCCTGAAAATTTCTGATGCGCGTCATTCGATTGACCATTCCTTTCAGTTTTACATTCTCTATTGAGTCCTTCTGCCACGTCGCCATCACCAGCGCTAGCGCACGCGTCGAAAGCTCCAACGCGCGCATCACGGCCTCATCGGGTGGGTCAACCGAATGCAAGAGCGTGTGGAGTTCGTGTTTCGCCTCAAGTACATCTGGCAATTCGCTGATATTTTGTGAAATGGCCAATAAAGCAATTTGCCGAGAGTATTCAACAGGAGACATGGCTGGAGACTATACCAGACAGTTTAAGAATCGAGTGATCTATTCGTCTATCTGCTACACTCCCCATCTATGAACATGCCTCTCAAGTTTTTCGTAGGTGCAATCGTTATTGCACTATCCGCATGGAGCTTCTCGGCTCTGCGGGACGATACGGTCGTCATTGAACGCCCTTCGCAGAGTTCCAGCAGCCGAGCAGTCGCTGCTGCCTCATCCGCTGCGGTCGTCGCCCCATCCTCCAGAGCTTCTACCACCCAACCACCTTCTGAAAAACCGGGAAGCGTGCGCATCGACATGCCGTTCGCAAGCCAGGCTCCGCTCGGCAATTGGGATCCACCGTACGATGAAGCGTGCGAGGAAGCATCGCTCATCATTGTGCATCATTACTTAGAAGGAACACCGCTCAATGCCGATATCATGAATCGAGACATTCTCAACATGGTTGCAAAAGAGGAATCGATGGGACTCCCGATCGACATCAATATGCACGAACTCGCGAGCGTCGCGAAAGAAATGTACGGATATGACACCGAGGTCCTCGAAGGAAGCGATGTTTCCATTGCACGCATCGAGCAAGAATTGGCGCAGGGTAACCCAGTCATTGTGCCGCTCGCCGGCCAAGACATCGGCAACCCGAACTACACCGGCGCAGGTCCTCCATACCATGTGCTCGTGATTGTCGGTTACGACGGATCAAACTTCACGACGCATGACGTCGGCACACGTAAGGGCGAAAACTACGTCTACCGCAAAGAGGTCATCATGTCCGCCATCCATGACTGGAACGGCAGCGTCGACACGATCCGCAGCGGACCACGGAGACTCCTCGTTGTTACGGAGTGAGCGTCCTCATTTTTTCGAGGTCACGCTGCTGTTTGCGCAGGTCTTCTTGGGCTTTAACCATTTGCTGCTGCTTTAAGCGAACGTCCGCTTCAGCTGCCTTCTTCTGCATGTCTGCAGCTTGAGCAAGCTTTCGCATGGCTTCTTGAGCCTGGCGCTCTGCCTCTACTTTTTGGCGTTTTACTTCTTGAGGGGTAGGCATAGAAAAAGGGGAAGACAGAGAAGAAGACGTACAATTTGCTCTTTTATTACGCGGCAATGCGCACTCGCCCTCCAGCAGAGTTCTCTCGCAGTAGAATGTCGACCTGTGATTCGTTCTTGCAATACAGAGCATTGATCAAGCCAAGCGCTTCTCGAATGTTGCGGCTGTATGAACGCAATATCACACTGCTGGGATACGCTTCTGTCACTTGAACGGAGCCTCTCAGAGCGTACCGAAGCTGGGCACACAATTTGAAATCAGTCTGAATGCCATCTTTGCGATAACGAAAGATATTCCTCACTGCATCTTCGAACACAATCCACAAACTCGTAACGTCATCGACTGGGGGAACGTACGGGCCGTATCTTCGACAGAATTGATCTGCCTGCTCTTCCGCCGCTGTAATGAGGCGAAA
>CAZBSN010000032.1:0-8573 GCA_964494435.1 uncultured Candidatus Peribacteria bacterium
CACCATCGGCCTTTCGAGCCGATAACACTTCTTACCCCCTCTTTTCTATGATGAATATGATGAACACCACCGGCGCAAGCGCAGGATTCGCACTACTGTGGGGAGTACACGTACTCTCCGTCGTTCTCTTCTCCGTCGGCGTCATCCTGCTCATTCTTTGGGCGGCGAAGACGCTGAATCATGGTCAATTAAAAACATGGGGCATCACGCTGGCCGTCATCGGAACGATTGCGTGTCTGCTGACGATTGGCGCAAAAGGCGCACCATGGGGCGGCGCTGGCATGATGGGCAACTCAAAAATGATGAATATGCAGATGATGGAAAAAATGATGAATGGCATGATGGATGATGACGAGGACGATGGCATGAATCACATGGGCATGAATGATGATGCAATGAGCATGTCGATGGACGACATGGCGGAAATGCTGGAAGGCAAAACTGGTGATGCCTTCGACAAGGCGTTCATCGAAGGAATGATTCCGCATCATCAGGGCGCAATCGACATGGCAAAAGCGGCGCAGAAGTCTGCTAAGCATGCAGAAATCAAGCGCATGGCCGACGACATTATTTCCGCACAGCAGAGCGAGATCGACATGATGAACCAGTGGTTGAAGGACTGGGGCTACGCTAACTAATCTTCTCTTATGAACTCACCATCAACATCACCCTGCACAACAGTCTCCATTGGCGGGATGACATGTGCGAGTTGCGAACTACTTCTGGAACGGAAGCTCAAGGCCCTGCCTGACGTGACGCATGTTGATGCTGATTACAAGGCAGGTACTGCTCGCATTACAGCAAAGAACACTCTGCCGAGCGACGAGCGCATTGTGGAGGCAATCGAGAAGGCTGGATATAGCGTCCTTGATGCTCATGCTCCAACTGTCTCTACACTCTCCCCTGATAAACGAAAGTGGTTAGAGATCGGGGCTGCACTCATCGCTATCTTTGCTGTTTATAAACTGCTCCAAGCGTTCGACATCATCTCACTTGCACCTTCGACATCCGACGCTTTGTCACTTGGTGGCGTGCTTCTGGTTGGTCTTGTGGCGGGAGCAAGCAGTTGTCTCGCTGTCACTGGCGGATTGCTTCTTGCACTTGCGGCAAAACACAACGAGCTGCATCAGGCAGAAACACCATGGCAGAAATTCAAGCCTCTTCTCCAATTCAATATTGGCCGTTTAGTCTCGTATTTCGTTCTTGGTGGGCTTGTAGGAATTCTTGGGCAATCGATCACCCTGAGCACCCGCATGACGGGTTACATGAATATTGCCGTGGCTCTCATCATGTTCTATTTGGCTCTTTCCATTCTCGAAATTATCCCCAAGGGTAGTTTCCCAATCAAGCCACCGAAGAAGCTCTCACATTGGATCGCAAACCTTTCAGAAAGCGATCACCCTGCTGCACCCCTTGCTCTGGGTGCTTTCACTTTCTTCCTTCCCTGTGGCTTTACTCAATCATTACAGCTTGTCGCTCTGGCCTCCGGCAATTTTGCTACGGGAGCAATGGTGATGTTCACGTTTGCTCTTGGAACGTTGCCCGCCCTTCTTGGCATCAGCGCACTATCATCCGCAACCGGAGGAACAGGCTCACGTTTATTCCTACGTTTTGCCGGCACGCTTGTCTTTGTCCTTGCCTTATGGAATCTCAATAGCGGACTTCGACTTATGGGCGTGGACGCATCGAACTTCGCAAATCCTTCGCCAGTGACGACGGCAGGTACAGATCCGAATGTCACAATCGACAATCAGGGCAGGCAAATCTTGTATTTACAAGTTAATTCTCGCGGCTATCAACCGAGCTCCTTCACTATTCAGGCAGGCAAAGAAACATGGATCTATGCCAAGGGAGAAGGTTCGTACGGCTGTGAAAGCATGCTCACCGTCCCAACATATAACCTCGGTATCCAAGTACAGGAAGGTGATAACTGGATCGGGCCCATTAAGAATCCTACAAAATCGTTCCTACTGACGTGTTCAATGGGCATGTACACCAGCATTGTGAATGTAGTTGGAGCGAGTTAATTCATTCCTCTTTTCAACCATGATTACTACCGTTTCTATTCCCGGTATCCACTGCGAAGCCTGCTCATCGCTCATCAAAGATGTGAGCAATGAATTTCCTTCGATCAAGAGCGTCAACGTCGACGTCGATACTAAGATGGTAACGCTCGACCATGATGACACCTTCGATATACAGAAATGGACTGAAGAAATAGAAGCACTCGATCCGAAGTACAAAATTCTCCCCACCTCATGAGCGCCCAATGTGATCTCACTATCACCGGCATGCACTGTGCCAGTTGCAGCGCACTCATTACCCGCAAGCTCAAGAAAACTACGGGCGTGGAGGAAGCGAACGTGAACTACGCCGCCAACAAGGCGCGGGTACGTTATGATCCCGCCCAAATCAACGAAGAAGGGCTCATTGCTGCTGTAAAATCGGCAGGCTACGGGGCTGAGATGCGGCATGAGCACGGTCATCACGGTGTTGAGATGGATCGGCAGAAGCGTGAGACGGAGATTGCAGACTACCGCAACAAATTCTTCACAGGACTCATCCTGAGTCTGCCGATGTTGTACTTCATGCTCGGCTCCTTTCTGCCGGCGTTACCCTTGATGTCGGTACTGATGCCGTACGGGGGGGTCGTGTCCTTGATACTTGCTACGCCGGTGCAGTTCTGGCTCGGAGCGGGCTTCTACAAAGGCTTTTGGTCGAGTCTAAAGATGGCTACGTTCAGCATGGATAGTCTTATCGTCATCGGTACTTCGACTGCGTATGCCTACAGTCTCTTCAACTTTATTTCGCATTTCCTCAGTGAAGGAACGGTAATCGGTGACATGCACGATCTCTACTTTGAAGTCGCAGCGTTGCTCATCACGTTCGTTCTTCTAGGGAAGTGGTTGGAATCGCGGGCGAAGGGTGCAACGTCAGAAGCGATTCAAAAGCTTATGGGATTGCAGGCAAAGACAGCGCGAGTGCTGCGTAACGGAGAGGCAGTCGATATACCGATGGAACAGGTGCAGGTCGGTGATATCGTGATCGTCCGTCCAGGCGAAAAGATCCCCGTTGATGGAATAGTGACCAAAGGTCTCACCTCTGTTGATGAGTCCATGCTCACAGGCGAGAGCATTCCTATAGAAAAGAAAGATGGAGATCGCGTCTTCGGTGCAACGATGAACGGCAATGGCAGTATAGAATTCAAGGCAGAAAAAGTGGGCAGTGAGACGGCTCTCGCACAGATCATCCGTTTCGTAGAGGAAGCTCAGGGTTCCAAAGCGCCGATCCAAGACTTTGCCGATTGGGTGTCATCATGGTTCGTTCCTGCAGTCATCGGGGTTGCAATCCTTACCTTGGCTGTTTGGATGTTGATCGGAGCTGGCTTTACGTTCTCCCTGCTTTCCGCAGTTTCCGTTCTCGTTATTGCTTGCCCCTGTGCGCTAGGACTGGCGACTCCCACGGCCATCATGGTCGCTACGGGTAAGGGCGCGGAGAATGGTATCCTGATCCGTGGCGGCGAACCTCTGGAAGCAGCAAACAAGATCTCCGCAATCGTTTTCGATAAGACGGGAACGCTCACCAAAGGAAAACCGGAAGTCACCGACATTTTCTCATTTCAGAGTACGGAAGAAAAAGTGCTGCGTATTGCTGCGAGTCTGGAACAAGGTTCCGAACATCCGCTTGCCGAGAGCATCGTCCAATACGCAAAAGAGAAGGGTGTCACGCTGAGCGGAGCCGAAGCGTTCAAGGCAATCCCCGGACACGGCGTGGAGGGATCGATTGGCGGAGAACTGTTTTTCCTCGGCAATCGAAAGCTCATGGAAAAGCAGAACATATCCATCAAAGACAACGAGGTTGCTTTGCAGAAACTCGAAGAGGCGGGAAAGACTGCCATGCTTCTTGCAGATAAGACCAAGGTGCTTGGCATCATTGCCGTAGCCGATACATTAAAAGGAACGTCAAAAGAAGCCGTGAATCGACTGCAACAGATGGGTATTGAGGTCTACATGATCACGGGCGATAACAGTCGGACGGCACGCGCTATTGCATCGACCATCGGCATACAGAACGTGCTTGCGGAGGTGCTTCCCGAACAGAAAGCGAGTGAGGTGAAGAAATTGCAGGAGCAAGGGGGGAAAGTCGTCATGGTTGGCGATGGCATCAACGATAGCCCAGCCCTTGCACAAGCCGACCTTGGCATTGCCATGGGAAGCGGTACGGACATTGCGATGGAAACGGGTGGCATCGTACTCGTGAAGAATGATCTACGTGATGTGGTGACGGCCATCAAGCTCAGTCGCGCCACCGTGAACAAGATCCATCAGAATATGTTCTTCGCGCTGTTCTTCAACGTGATCGGTATTCCGATTGCCGCACGCGCCTTCATAGACTTTGGAATTATTCTTCGGCCAGAACTTGCGGGCTTTGCGATGGCATTCAGTTCTGTTGCCGTTGTCACGAATTCACTCCTCCTTAAGGGCTTTCACCCGACAAAGAGAAATTGGCTGTCCGATTTCGCACCCGTTCTCATGGGCGTTGGATTCACGGCTCTCTTTATCTTCTTTGCAAAAATCAGTTCATAAATTTCCCTTTCCCCTGATTCCTATGCGTACCAAACTCAGAGGCAAAATACAGAATTCATTAACCCCCCTTGTTACCATAAAATTTCTAAAAATACGCGTACACTAGGATTATGCCTCGTATTGTCTTCTTAGAAGTTGATAACGAAGATCAGAAGCTTGTAAAGCAGAGGTTTGCTGACGCCATCATTCGCGACGGAGTACTGCAGGGGGCGGAGCTCATCAACGCATGCAAGGACGCAGAGGTCGTTTCCTGTTTCATTCATACGCGTTTTTCTAAGGAAGTGATTCAAGAACTGCCGCAACTTACACTCATCGTTACACGATCAGTCGGATACGACCATATTGATTTACAGACGTGTAAGGAACGCGGAATCACGGTCTGCAATGTTCCGGACTACGGTTCGCATGTCATTGCAGAACACGTCTTCGCGCTCCTCCTCAGCACGCTCCGGCATATTCCTGAAGGAGATCGAACAGTTGAGGGAGGAACATTCGATTATCACGGACTGCGCGGGATGGCATTGCGCGGGAAAACCCTCGGCATTGTTGGCACGGGAAAAATTGGGAGGAAAGTTGCGGAAATCGCGCACGGCTTTGGCATGGAGATTCTTGCCGCCGATCAGTGCAGGACAATGGAACTCGTTGAACAATTGGGGCTCCGTTATGTGCCGCTGTCGGAACTTCTGTCGCACAGTGATGTAATCACGCTGCATCTTCCTGATACGAAAGAAACGAAGCACATGATTGACGCCTCTGCTTTTTCTCAGATGAAGAACGGCGTTGTTCTCGTCAATACGGCCAGAGGTTCACTCATTGACTCTCAAGCGTTGCTTGATGCATTGAAGAGCGGAAAAATCGCTTACGCTCTGTTGGATGTCTTGGAACATGAGCAGAATTTTGCCGAAAACAAGAAGCTGATTGCTCATCCGAATGTCGTCACGACGCCGCATATTGCTTTCTATGCTGACGATTCCATGCACAATATGTACATCGATGCCTTTCAAAGCATCGAACAATGGCAGGCTGGAAAAGAGCCGGAACACGTCATACACCCGTTGAATGTCATCTGCGATCTCCCTCCTCTTCGATCATGAATGTCTTACTCTTCCTCGGCATACAGCTGCTCTCCGTTGTCACGGCAGTGGCAGTCCTCATGGAATATCGCCGAGTGTGTGGGAAACGCGCTGAATTTTTTAAGCGCCTGGGAAGTTCCACTGGAACACACATGCAGCTAACGCTCGTGTCGCTCTATGTGCTGTCGATGCTCCTCGTATTCTTTGTGTCGTCCTACGTCTTCATTCTCCACGTCTGATTATGGATTCCCTCTCAACCCTTCCATGGAAGTCAAAAAGTCCTCTGCCTGAGATCGCAAAGGATGAGAGGTTGCTGCGGTCAGCTCATCGACACTGGATGAAATACGTCGCAGCGATCATGATCTATGTTCTCCTCCTGTGTCTTGCAATGAGTATGTTCGTACTGTCGGCGTCTCTCCGTGCGACTGCGCCTGAATTGGCTCTTATGATTTTATTTGTGACGCTCATCGCAATGACTGCAGTTCTTCATTGGTTCTTTCATTTTGTTCTGAGTGAGAACGTGACGGATGTGATTCTTACGAATAAGAGAATCGTACGACTCACACGGAGCTTGTGGTTTGTGGACACGATGGATGAGATTGTTCTTCCCAGAATCAAGATGGTCGAAGTGAAGAAGAAAGGCATCCTGCGGCGACTGCTCAACTATGGAGACCTGTGGTTCGATACGGGCGGGGGCCAGAGAATCGCGTTTATGCCTGCTCCGAAGGCATGGGCAGAGGAAATTGAACGCAATATGAGGATAGTTTGAAAGACGCACACTGCTATTCTGTGACTATGCAAGGGGCACTCACAAACGCAGAAATGGATGAACTGCTGACGACAGAGATCTTCGGGCATCTGGGCTGCTCTGATCATGGAAAGCCGTACATCGTCCCGATGGCCTACGTCTACCGTGACAACGCCCTCTACGGGCAAACAACGGAGGGTAGGAAAGTCGAAATGCTCAGAGGGAACCCGCTCGTATGCTTCCAAGTTGAACAGTTGAAAGAACAACAGTGGAGAAGTGTCATCTGTTGGGGGAAATTCGAGGAACTGGCTTTCGAGGAACTGGAGAAGCCCGAAGCCATTGAGGTCGTGAAGCTTCTCACAGAACGAATAGGAAGTATCCAAGAAAACGTCGGTATCGCGGTTCCGTTTTCCTTTTCAGGAGGCGCTTCCCCGCTCACAGTGAACGAGAAGAAATCCACGTTGTTTCGAATCCCGATCACAGAAAAAACGGGGAGGTTCTTCGTCACAGGTACGTAAGTCTAGGATTTTTGGTTACATCGATAATATTTCGCAAAAGGGCCGCGTGAGCGACCCCCTTGCTTTGCCGGCGTGGGCAATCATTTGGATAGATCACGCCCGACGCCTCACTCCTCGGCGCGAGCCCGTTTTCCGTCTCGTCAAACGGGTGCGGGTGGAGCGGCGAGTGGTGGATGCGCCTCCTTCTTCATCGTCCTGAATGATGGTGATTCCCATAGGAAAATTGGGAGGCGAATAAAAGTGCATCACAGAAGACGCGTGCGTCGGGACTTTCTTTCAACGAAGGCTTGCGAAATTACAGCAATGGTTCTTCGAACGTCTCCACGTCGATCATCTCTTCCTTCTTTGGCGGTGCTGAAGCTGCTTCATCCCACTTTTTGAGCATTTCTTCGACCTCTGCACGAGGTGTGCAGTATTGAGAGCGGGACCACGCAATGATTTCTTTCGTGTAGTCCGTTGTCGGCTCTGGAGCGGCCATCGTAAAGCCAGAGAATGCTTCGCGGAGTTCGCCGCTGACGGACATTTTCGTGTAGAACTCGCGAACGCCGAGGTTGATGATGTCGCGTTCTTTGAAGACTGGACTGTATTCACCAGCGAGAATCGCGGCGTCTTCGGCTCCCACGCGGAAGCTGATCATGGAACCAATGTTACCGAACACGGTCTTGCGGACAGTATCGATGAGCTGGCCCATGTACTGGTGCGCGATTGTGAGGTTTAAGCGGTACTTGCGCGCTTCGGAGAGAATTTCTGCGAACGTGTCCGTTGCGAAGTTTTGGAACTCGTCGACGTACAAGTAGAAGTCGGTGCGTTGCGCTTCCGCCGTGTCGGCGCGGCTCATGGCTGCTTGGTAGAGCTTCGTAATGAACATGGAACCGATGAGCGACGAGTTTTCTTCACCGAGGAGACCCTTCGACACTTTCATGAGCAGGATTTTCTTGTTGTCCATGATCTCGCGAATGTCGAACTTCGTCGTCGGTTGTCCGATCATGTTGCGAATCATGTTCGTCGCGACGAATTGACCGACTTTGTTGAGGAGCGGCGTGATGGCGTCGGCGTCGAATTTTTCGCTCCATGCAGCGAATTCTGAGACCCAGAAGCTTTTGACCACGGAGTCTTGGATGCGCGCGACAATCTTCTGGCGATAGTTTTTGTCGGTGAGCATCTTGAGAATGCTGAGCACGGTCGTGTTCGGACTGTCGAGGAGCGCGAGCGTCGTGTAACGCAGCACGTGTTCCAAGCGATCACTCCAGTTGCTGCCGAACAATTTCTTGAAGATCTGCAGAAAGCCGATCGTCACCTGCATCTTGTAGGCCTCGTCGACTTTTTCGAGCGGGTTGAACGCAATGGGGAATTCCGTGTCGCCTGGATCGAGGAGGACAACGTCTTTGATGCGATGTTCCGGGATGTACCGCATGATCGCGTCGACCAAGTCTCCGTGCGGATCGAGCACCGCGATGCCTTCACCATTTTGCAAATCTTCGTTGATAAGAAGTTCGAGCAGTTTACTCTTTCCTGAACCGGATTTACCGACGACGTAGAGGTGACGACGTCTATCACTGCGCTTGATGCCGAACGGCACGAAGTTGTTGTGGTAGTTCGTCACGCCGAACGCGCTCACGCCCGGATCCCCCGCCTTCGGAAGATCTTG
>CAZBSN010000033.1:0-8541 GCA_964494435.1 uncultured Candidatus Peribacteria bacterium
GAGAATGCGCTTTTTGCCGGAGGGAGTTTCTGTTGGCATGTGTGTGAATGTTTCTTCTTAGTATAGCAAAAAACTCGCATTTTCACAAGGAACGTAGAGGGACGAAAACCTTATAAAACTGAGTCAATTTCGTGTTTCCACCATACTTGTACGGGTCCAATGTGTCCTTCAGGCCTTCGCCCAAGAATTTCGCCTTCTATTCGAATCGGGAAAAATTTTTGCCGAATTTTTGCCAGGGCTGCAGCGGCTGCTCCTCCTTCTAATTTTTTGCTACGAAGATACTCAGTCAGCACCACTGCAGGCCGCAATTCGATCGACGCGGGATCATTGGATCCGTCGACAGAGAAAGGGTGTAGTACTTCGCCTGCAGCATTCACCTGCATGGAGAGTAGTGCCTGCATATCCTCTTCCCAACACACCGTCGCTTTTTTGAGATCCGCAGTAAGAATGTTTTTCTGAGAGGAAATCGGAGCAATGGCACCGCCTTTTATCGCTCCGTTGAGCACACGTGTGTGAATCTGGGGATCGAGACCATATTTTCCCGCAAAACTGTGCGCAGTCATTCCGATGTAGATATGATCTTCTTTAGCAAACCCAATCGTTTCCTCCGGTGTCAGTTTGTAATCGTACGCAGCTACTTTCTCGGCTTCGCTCTCACGAACACTAGGCAAGATATCGATCGCTGCTTTGAGATACAGCACTCCTCCCTTCGATGTCTTCACAGGAAATGAAGGAATGGGATATTTTTTGAGGATGGCGCCCGCATTTTGGCATTCCAAAACACTGTTGGCATAGTCAGTGGTTGCCACCGCAACCTCGGTTTCTTGGCCTCCAACAATGATGCGAAGTTTCATTGGTTCACCTTTTATCAACTGGTATGAAGCAGCCTCTGGTACAGGCACGCTCATGAGAATATCGCGGAGAGGTTTTTCCGGATCGACTGTGTCCCACTCTTTTCCTGCTACACCAGAGATGAGTTGGTATGAACCATCATCGATCGTACGCGGTTCAGGAAGAGTATCAGCCGTCCCTTTAATACTACGAGGCGCGATAAAATATGTCCTGCCGTTGTCACGTAAACGAACGCCGATGCTCCACAGAAGTCCGATTTTATAGGCACCTATAACTTCACCAACGCCAAACAACGTTTGAACAAGAGTGCCAGGTAACCATTTCCCTACTGCAGTACGTGACCTCTGTTCCATCTCAGCCAGGTTTGCAATTGTTTCATTGCGGAGTTTTTGAAACGTACTCGATGGAACAGGCTCGGTCGCAGACATCAGCTGTCGCCATCGAAACTGTAAATCCGCAGACATCGATTCCACGCGCCAATATTTTTGCTCCTGCAGCTTGATGTACGCTCGAATGTCCGCCGCCCGCAGAGTTTCCTCCGTCGGTGCCCCTTCTGTGGACACGGGTTCCCCTGTCGACATATATGTTATTATACAATTTTTTGGATATATTACAATAAAACACTTATTGGCTAAAGCGCGCGCCTTCCGGCTAACGCCTCTTTTAAAGTCACCTGATCGGCGAACTCGATATCGGCCCCCATGGGGAGTCCATGCGCCAAACGCGTGATTTGCGGGACATACGTCTTGAGCTGCTCGCGGAGATAATTCGCCGTCGCTTCACCTTCGATATCTGGGTCCGTCGCGACAATGAGCTCTTTGATGCCGCCGCTCTTACAACGATCCACGAGCTCTCTCACTTTCAATTGCTCAGGACCCATGCCGTCGATCGGAGAGAGTACGCCATGCAACACGTGATAGACGCCTTTGTACTGCGTGCGCTCGAATGCAATGACTTCGAGCGGCTCTTCGACGACAAGAACCATTGTTTGATCGCGCGTAGAATCCTCGCAAATATCACAGCGCTCTTTCGTTGTGACCATCTGACAATTACTGCAGTACTTCAGTTCTTTCTTGAGATCGAGCAGGGCATTTCCAATCGTCTCCGGTGATGCGCGCGTGCTGCGAAGAAGATGAAAGACAAGACGCTCCGCACTCTTCATGCCGATGCCGGGGAGCTTCTGAAACTCCTCGATCGCGCGCGTGATTTGAGGGGGGAGGAGCGACATGGACCTGGAGTATGCGGAAGGTGGAGGAGAGGGGTTATTGACGATATGCCATAGTTATTTTGTATTGACTAAAGAGGGATAAAAAATAGACTGACCATCTGATGGAAATAGCACCAGACATGAGCCAGTTCGATAGAACTGTGGCAAAGGACCACGCGGCATATGATGGCTGTTTAGTGAAGCTTTGCGAGAATCAGACTATTTGGACGCGATCGAATTTTTCGAATATGCCACTCGATAGTGAACATTTTTATGAAGACGCTCGCAGGCGCGCCATAGGAGTATTGCAGGGCGATTTTGGCGTACGTGATGCAGGAAAAGGCACAAAGTCATTCCTCCCTGAAGATCTCGCCTTCGGAATGCTCTGGCATTTGGGTGTTGGACTTCACGCCCGTCGAAAATCCCTGGACGAGGTATGCGATGAATTTCTTGCGCCGATGCGAAAGAGCATGAAATTGAAAGCGCTCGCAATCACTCAACCCAATCATCCTCTTGGGAACCATTCAAGAGTGAAGAACATTCGTTCTGAAGAAAAAGATGAAGAAAATCAGCCCCATATCAACTGGATAAAAACGCTTCAATTGCCTGACGCAGAAATGCGTGTCATCGGCAAAATGCTCCAGATGACGCGTGAAGAATTTGTGGAACTCCTTCGCCGTATCCAACCGTTCCTTGTCGATATCGATGATACGCATGTGCGATCCCCACTCTCTGATTTACGCTCAGACATGCGCCAGTTCATCTTACAGCAGCCGTTTATGACAGATGCTGCACGGCGCAGTCTTTTTGAAATGGTGCGTATACATTGGGAAAAACACATCGACCTTTCTTTACTTGAACGCATAAACAATGAACTGGCTATTGAAACAGGTGATCCAGATATCCTTGAGCGAACAAAGGATGTCATTCTGCAACGCGTATTTATCGATCGGTTAAGTGGTGTAGATATGGATGCCGGTCTAAGACATCAAATGCTTGAACGTAAAATTTTACTTGAATCGATATTCTTGGAGCTTGTAACAAATGGCGAAAGACAGCATATGCAAGTATTTGTAGATGCCTATGATTTGTTTCTGAAAAAAATGAGATTGGAACCACGCGATCTTGGTTACCTTGCGTTGCAGTACATTGCCCTTCTAAAAGAAGCAGACGACATGAAGGATCTGGTGGCATGTTTATGCTAAAAAAATCCGAACCGACGCCACATAAAAATCGGGCCCAGCCAATTTGCATTGAATGTGCCCGAAGTTGTGACTACGGGCGTAACCAGGATAACCTGGGATCGCTGGACAGCGGTCTCTGATCGCTGCTGAACGTGCAGGGATCGCTGTCCAGAATCAAAGCTCGTAGCTGGCTCCAGAATACTATTTTTCACATATTTGTCAACGTAGTGTCAAGTTGGCATGGGAAGGCTGTAGAAAGCCCTGTAATCTATATCTCGTGGCTATTGTCGCTCAAAATCGCCGTGCCAAATTCGACTATGAGATCATCGAAACACTCGATGCAGGCATCCGGCTTGTGGGCTGGGAAACGAAATCCTGCCGGATGAAACTCGCAGATCTCTCCGGTTCATACGTGTCGTTCGTTGGTGATGAACCGATGCTGAAGAAGATGACGATCCGTCCGTACCCCTTCGCAAAAAACGTCACACCTGATGAGACGACACGCGATCGTCCGCTCTTGTTGCATGCAAAAGAGATCGCACATTTACAAAACGCAGTGGAGGAAAAAGGAATGGCACTCATTCCACTCGCCGTGCAGGCGGGGAGATTCATCAAGATCACACTCGCACTCGGACGTGGCCGAAAGAAGTTCGACAAGAGACATAAGATCAAAGATCGTGAGTCGAAGAAGCGCGCCAAGATGCAGCAAGATTAGCCTCTCCCTCTGGGAGAGGCCGGTCCGCAGACCGGGTGAGGGTCAAATCGGCCACCGCGGCAACATCTGCTCTGCGAACACAACGATCATCGCTGCTATAACCAGAAACGGCCCAAATGGAACCATTGCGCCGCGTTTTAGACGACCAGTAAACAGCAAGCTCCCTGCGATGATCGCTCCGACGATGTAGGAAAGGAATAGCGTCCACACCATCGCATTTGCGGAGCCGACAAGAACACCGATTGCTCCCGCGAGGAGAACATCACCGCTCCCAACCCACCTCCCGCGGCTCGCGAGCCACTGTGATCCGAAGAAGATTGCACCAACGAGTGGAGCAACGAGCGGTACGCCACCATACACCGTGAAGTTAAACACCGCACTCGCAACGAGCACTGTCGCTGTGAGTGCATCAGGGATAGTCGACGTTTTAAAATCAATGATCGCAATAATGAAGAGTGCCCACAACCCTACGAGGAGCGAGAATGTGGAAAGAGGCTCTCCCATCATCTTGAATGCACAGAGGAACCCAATGAGCCCACACGTAGCCTCCACAAGCGGCACAGCCCATGGAATAGGGCTTTTGCACGTCCTGCAGCGTCCACGCAGTGCGAGGTAACTCACAATGGGGATCAGTTCAAAAGGGGAGAGGACGCGATGGCAGTGATCACAGTGCGACCGTCCCACAATCGATTTTCCCGCTGGCACACGGCTAATAAGGACATTCCCAAAACTTCCGAGCACAATCCCGATGAGGACGGCAAAAAAGTACATCACGCGATCAGTGTATCACGCGCGTATGATCATCTTTGCGCGATGCACCCATGCGCATCCTGCAGCAAGGACCATCGAGGTCACGACACCCACACCCGCCGTCCCTTGAGACAGAACGAGAGACGCGGCTGCATGTAACTCGTCTTCACTCGCTTCGACAATACCGACTCCCACCATGTCTTTCAGAAAGACTGCGACTGTGTAGAGCATCCACGCTCCTGTCATGCCCAACGTGGCGCCCAACAGCTCGCGCAGGAAGGGGATTGCGAACAGACGGTGCAGCAGCAATCCAAGGAAACCATGGATATGGTCGATGTGGGTGTGCATTTCAAATCATTATACTACTTATTTGATTATTAGTCAAACTCAGTGTTTCTTATCACTTATTATCTCGCAGAAGACTCGACTTATATTTCTCCGGTTCAAATGGAGGCAATCGTTCAACGGTGCACAGAAGATTAATTTCCTTCACACCTGGCGGTAACTGCTGATCGTATCCAAGGAGGATGAGATCAGGCTGCACGCGTCGAACAGGCGCGAGAAAATCTGCCGGATCACCGAGCATCACATCTGCATCCGGAACAACACTGCGTACGCTCTGTACGCGTTCTTCTTCGGAATGCACGGGTGTGCGATTCTTGATGCGGAGAACATTGGCGTCGCGTGCGACGACGACATGCAATTCCCCGCGCTTGGATGCTTCCTTCAACAAAAACTCATGACCAGGATGAAGGAGATCGAATGTCCCGAATACGAGCACTTTCATGGCTTACTGAGCGGACTCTGTCGTCGTTACATTCTCGGCCTGCTGATTCAAATCGATAATGTAGAGGCGCTTTTCGTCGAGAACGTAGAGATGCGACTGATCTGGATCGACATACAGATCCTTCAGCGTGCCGAGTTGGTCGATTTCAAGAACGTACTGACGCAGATACGTCGACTCGCCTGATGCACCGCCGTCACTGAGGACAATCACGCGACCCTCAATCGGATCGAGGAAGTAGAAGTTTCCATCGACCACCTTGAAGATCTTCGTTGCGTTGACGAGGAGATTTTCCGGAGCCTGGCGGATCTGGAATGGCTGAGTCTCTCCGCGGAAGAGCTTCAAGATTCCTCCGCCAGTCTTCAGCACGTAGATGTTTCCGTCGATTGCCATGTCGATGGCATCGGTGAGATCGCCGTTCACGTTGTACGGAGCCGGCGGACCGTAGCGGTTTTGGAGGCGTTCGTACTTATAGATCTGGTTCTTGCCGGCGGCGCTCCTGTCCGGCGCGAGGACGTAGAGGAAGCGGAGGTAGGTATCGGCCGCAACGCCCGTGACCCATCCGCTCGTGTCATCTGTCTTCATGGTCGTGGCCTGTCCACCCGTCCATTCCATCACGACGTTGCCCGTCAGAAGGAAGACAAGCGTGCCAAAGCGAGGGAACGGCGTTCCTGTCAGGATAAGCTCGTTTCCTTCAGGCAAGCGCGTTGGATCATCGACGGTGTTTAAGAGAATGCGATACAAATCCTGATGGTCATAGGCGATAAATTCTCCGTCACGAAGTCCTGCGATGCCTTCGGCGATCACTTCGCTCTTCTTTGTGGCTAAGTTTGCGACGACGCGCGGCGAGACGCGGAGGATGTTGTTCAACTCTTCTTTCTTCGCGCGGATTTTATCGAGCAGCGTGAGCGCTTCGACGCGGAAGAGACCGGACTCATTGTCCATGACCTGACGTGCGGATTCTTCCGCTCTCTCCAAAATGGCATTGGCAGCGCTGAGGTCTCCGATGATCCGCTTGTTTTCGGCAGACTGCACCTGCTCATTGATGGTGATGACGAGAGCTTCAAGCTCGGCCTGACTCTTGTGACGTTGGCTGAAGAGAAGGAGGTTCACCACGACCCAGACAACGAGGAGAGCCGCGATACAGAGTGCGAGGAGAAGGAGATGCGCTCGCTTTTTTCGCTTGGGGTCGCGCAAATCTCTCATCAACGTGGCAAACCAGTTCTGCACGTTCTCTATAACAGCTTGAAGACCTGTCGGCGTCGGCTGACGCCCGGCGAAGAGACCCTTTGCTCGATTTACAAGGTCGCCCATAGGCACGGCACGCACAACAGAGAGAGCTTGTTCGAGCATGCCGCCAAGACCGGCGCCGGCGGAGCGCCTGCGAGAGGGGACGCCGCGAGCACGGGAAGGCTCTTCATCTTCATCCTCTTCTTCAGTTGCCGCACCGCTCGCAGCAACGGGATCAAGTGCAACCGTTGCCAGTGCTGCGTGTTCACCTTCGGCGTCGAGTGCGCGGATAAGCGCATCGAGCACTTCTCCTTTCTTTGGAAGCGCAACGAGCTGTGCAGGTGTGAGCGCGCGGAGCAGGCGTTGGGACGAAAGAATGACAATGTCACCCTTCTGAAGAGCTCCGCTTGAAATATGCACGAACGCAGGCGTCGACTTGCTGCTCGTATATTCAGTTATTTGGCTCGCAAGACCCTTTCGAACGAGGTAGGCCTCCGCACGACCTGCGTGCGACACGTGCAGCATGCCCGATGGTTCGAGCACGGCAATAAGGAGATGGACATCATCAATCGCGCCCGACACAAGCATGCCCTTGAGCAGCCCGTTCATTTCTTTGAGCGTGCCATCGAGTCTTTCTGCGGCATCGCCATCTGTTTCAAGGAGAGAGTGCTTTAAAACCGTCTCGCACTCGCGACGAACTGTCTTTGCCTGGTCTTCATTGCCTGCAATCTCGAAGAGCATGAGAACCTCTTCGCCACGAAGACTTTTCTCCTCCGTAACTGAGAGGAGTACGGAACGTGGAGAGCGAGTGCTTCCCGTCTTCACTGCGCTTGTCATACGGAATGAAAGGGTACTGGCCCACACCCTCAGTCGCAAGGTCGCGTGGAGGATTATGCATGAACGTCTTCAGAGGAATTGAACATAGAAAAACAAAAAGACGATGTAAAAATTCGTTGAAGGTAAGCCAAAAACTGCTTAGCACAACATTAGACTCTTGCTAATTCGAGGCTAGAAGAGTACTGTGGTGTCAGTTTCATTTTCATTCCAATCAATTCGATGAAATCGGTGAAAGAGTGGATGCAACGTCACGTTGGTGGCGGGACTAATCATGCATCCGAACAACCGGTGGCTCCGCCACCCCCATCCTTTGCTCCAGAAGAAGGAGCACCCATGCCACGACAACGTGGCAACGTTCCGCCTCCAGCGGGAGATCCACAACGCCAACAGCGCGGCCAACGGCCAGCAGGCAATCGAGGACCTCAACCGCAACGGGCTGAACCCGTCCTCCAAGGCGGCCGCGGCAACCTCCGGCTCTATCCACTTGGCGGATTCGAGCAAGTTGGTCGCAACTGCTTCGTCCTCGAGTGCGACGGCGACATCTTCATCATCGACTTGGGACTTCAGTTCCCCGATGAAGACATGCTCGGCATCGACTATTTGATCCCGGACATCACGGCCCTCAAAGGTCGCGAAAATAGGATCAAAGCCGTGCTCTTCACGCACGGACACTTGGACCATATCGGAGCCGCGCAGCATTTGCTGCCCACGCTTCAGTTCCCTCCGTGCTTTGGCACGAAGCTCACCATGGCGTTCGTGAAGAAGCGTTTGGAAGAGGACCATTTGGTCAGCAAAGCCACACTCAACGTCGTGCCATTCGGCGAGATGTTGCGCTTCGGCAAAGTCTCTGTGGAGTTTCTCCGCGTGACGCATTCGATTCCGGACTCAGCCGCCATCGCGATCCACACTCCCTACGGGACGATCGTGCACACGGGCGACTTCAAGTTCGATCTCACTCCCTTCAACGAACCTCCAGCGGATT
>CAZBSN010000034.1:0-8259 GCA_964494435.1 uncultured Candidatus Peribacteria bacterium
GCCTCGGACACACGACCTTTAAGAAGGCAAAGGAGCGTCTCATCAAGGCTGGTCAGCACGCGTACATGGATCGCAAGAAGAAGAAGCGCACGTTCCGCAATTTGTGGACTGTTCGTTTGAACGCCGCCGTGCGCGCAGCTGGCAGCAAGTACTCCGTCTTCATCGATCAACTCAACAAGAAAGGAATCACCCTTAACCGAAAGGTTCTCTCCGAACTCGCAATCCACGAACCTGCGGTCTTCAAGAAGTTGTTGGAGACGGTGAGCAAGTAATTTTCGAGTCGCATGTCAGACTATCTTCCCGCGGAGGACATGCTGCGTCTTGTTGAACCGATCCTCGATGCGGAATTTCCGCTTTTACCTGTCACTCTTAGAAAAACTGTCATCGACAGTATCCCGCACAGAGCAGGCTGCAAAGAAGCTCCCTATTTGAAAAACGGTGAATTCCTTGAGACAGAAAGACGACTCGAACTATGGGCAGAAGCATTGCGCGAAGGCGCGCGTGACGTACTTGCCCACTACGCACCACAAAACTAATACTCTCTCAATTACTCGTCCTGCATCCGTGCTTTTCCGCCCAACTGTTTATAGACGATCGTGATGGAGAGTGTCCAGAGCACAAGTGCGAAGGTATTGAGCAGAGCGCTGACGGGAATCATGACGAGATCCCATGGGGAGGGGAATATGAGTGCCAGGATAAACACTGCTATGAGCGGTGTGAGCAACAAAAGACAGGTGAGAGCGATGATCGCGAACCCACCTTCCACCAAGTGTCCTTTGAAGAGCTGGCGGCTGCGGCGAAGTGCCTGACGGTACGAGACTTTCTCATATGCGATCACCATGGGCGCGAGACTGGTTTGGATGAGATAGATGATCGACGGGAGAATGAGCACGATGCCAAGGAGGGGTAGCCACACGTTCCCACGAGTGAATGCGAACAATGTCACACGAGCGCTATCCGCGAGTGCGAGGGCGAACATGGAGAGTCCGATGAGTGGCAGTGACCACAGCAGCGCAATGCCTCCGCGAATGATATCCGTGAGGAAAAGCGGAATGATGAGGCCGCGCGCTTGGCCCTGCACAGCTTTGAACGATGTGCGCAGTCTTCCCGCTTTCGCCTGGAGCAATCTGCGTCCAATGGTCAGCGTGCTTGCGAATCCCCAGATCAAAATGAATACCAACCCAAATTGCACGGCCATTAATACCAGGTCCATTTCAATCTCAGTCTCTTGTCCGTAGGGGAGAAAAAAGACCTGTGAGAGAACATCCGGAAGAAGCAGCAACCAGATGCCGACGCTGAGGAGGGCAGGTTGCCTCCACATGAACGTCCATGCCTCGCCGATCGTGCGAAAGATTGACGGCATAGATCAGCGTGCCACGCGAATGAAGCCCGACACCTCGATGAATTCGAGCTTCTTATCGTCTTTCACGAGCTTGTCGAGGAGCAGGTTCACGCCGAGTGCATCGCTTGCCATGTGATTGCACTGGATGAGGTTCAGATTGTGCTTCCGTCCGAGTTCCACTTCTTTCTCGGTGAAGTGCATCGCGAGGATTGTGCCAACGCCCGCAGCTGCCTGCTGCTCAATGAGTTCTTCAGGGCCGTTCGTGCCGCCTGTGAATTCCGTGGCGACTACCTTTCCTGGCCTGTTGCTCGACCCACCGTTCGCAATGAACGCTGGGCTGCCCCACTTGGCGTACGTACGGTATTCCTTGATGTCGTGGAGCGCGTTGATGATTTCTCCCACATCATTCCAGGTCTTCTTCACGATGTGCTTCTCAATAAATCTCCACACGAGATTATCCGTAATGGTGTGGCAGCAGACGGCCGGAAAGCCGAGGAGCTTCGCCGCGCGCTCGTGGCGCATGAGGTTGTCCGCGTGGATCGATCGCCAAATACGTTCCATGCGAGGACGCATGAGGAACTCGGTCTGGTTGATTGGCACGCCGACAGCTCCGTAGACGTCCGCTTGCATCGGCATGACCTTCTCAAGATCGGCCAGTGCGCGGCCTTCCGGATGGTGAATCATGATGCAGTCGATCTTCTCGCCACGCTCACGCAGACGATCGGCCAAAAGAATTTCAGATGTTTCAATGTCGATGCCCACCATGAGGTGCTTCACTTCCTCTTCTCCCGTGCCGCTGATGATGCGCGAGTCTGCGTACGGATTCCACGTCCGCTCTTCGTCGAAAAATTCTTTCTCATTGCCTTCTGCTTTCTTCAGACGGTCTTGATGCTTTTTGAGCTGGCGTTGGATCATGTCCTTTCCGCGCGGGTCTGCGTCGATGCCGATCTCAACTGCGCGCTTGAAGAGGGTCTTGAGCTTCATGGTAAACGGGGGCAATGGATGGACTGTAGCCTACGGAAAGAGGCCTAGGAGTACAAGGAAACCGATAAATGAAGACGAATGGACGAGTCTGCCCTGTCAGGCTTCACCCACCACAACCTTGGCATCCGCTACAACAGCCCCGTTTTCATCGACCAAGACCGGATTGAGATCGAGAGATTCGATCTTTTCACAGGAGCACATCAGCCTCGAAACCGATGCAATCATTCCAGCCAATGCATCAATGTCCGATTGCTTCTTCCCGCGCATGCCCAGAAGCAGCTTCCAAACCGTTAATTCCTCAAGCATCGCGTACGCTTCATCCTGCGAAACGGGTCCAATGCGGAAGCTCGTGTCGCGGAAGAGTTCCGTGTAGATGCCGCCAAGACCAACCATGATGAGCGGCCCGAACGACGGATCACGCACGGCGCCAATGATGAATTCGTTTCCCGCAGGGAGCATCTGTTGAATGAGGACGCCGTCCTGCGAAGCATCGGAACGATTCTTTGAGATGTTCTTCTTGATCGTGTCGAACGCTGCCTTCACCTCAGCACTCGTTCGAAGATTTGCCATCACACCGCCGACATCGGTCTTGTGCAGAATGTCCTTGGAACTGATCTTCGCAATGACCGGGAAACCGATTCGCTCCGCCATTGCGGCTGCTTCGTCCGCCGTTCGTGCGAGTGCTTGTTTCGGAAGGGGAAGCGAGAACAAGGAGAAGAGTTCCGCTGTTTTGTCTTCTGAGAGGAGACCATGTACTTCATCGAGAATTTTCTGTGCTGCAGGGGCCGCTTCATCTTGTGCACAGGCAGCAGCGTCATCTCTGGATACTCGTGGACACAATGCGGCAATGGCACGAACAGCGCGTTCAGGTGTGTCGAAGACGGGAATGCCGTGTGATCGGAGCGTCTGCCTCGAACGATCAAGCAGCGAACCTCCCATGAAGCACGTCACGACGGGCATGAGCGGAGCGCTCTTCATTATTCGTGCGATTGTGTCAGCGATCTCTTCTGCCGGCGTCATGATCTGTGGTGTGAGGATGACGACAACGCCATCCACTGCTTTCTCATCGCGGCACGCGAGCAGTGCAGCCTCGTAGCGATCGGTCTTTGCATCGCCAATGAGGTCGATGGGATTCCCAATGGCAGCGGTCGCAGGGAGCGCAGTCTTGAGTGTCGCTGCAATCTTTTCAGAGAGTGCTGGAAGAATCAGCTTTTTTTGTTCCACCGCATCTGTCGCAAGAATTCCTGGGCCGCCCGCATTTGTGATGACGGCAATCTGATCAGAGAGAAGCGGTGGTTGCGTTGAAAGCACGCAAAGCAGGTCCAAAAATTCCTCCATGGAATGCGCGCGATGAATACCGGCTTCAGAGCAGAGCGCATCGATCGCTGCATCAGAGCCGGCAAGCGCGCCTGTGTGAGACATGGCAGCTTTCTTGCCGCGTTCTGATACGCCTGACTTGAGGAGCACGATTGGTTTGGTCTTCGTTACACGTCGTGCAACGTCCAAGAGCCTCCGTCCATCTTCAATACTTTCCAGGTAGAGCCCAATGACGTGTGTTGCTTCATCATCTGCGCAGAGTTCCAAGAAATCCGCTTCGTTCATGACGGTTTTATTTCCAATAGAGAAGACCGAGGCGAATCCGAGTCCAAGTATTGGAGCCATGTCCATGATGCCGACAGCCGTCGCCCCAGACTGGCTGATGAGCGTCACGTTTCCGGCTGGAGGAAGATCGCGAGCAAATGACGCATTGAGGTTTCTTTCCGGTCGCAAAATACCAAGACAGTTTGGACCAACGAGTGAGATGCCATGTCGCTTCGCAATTGTCTGAAGATCGCGTTCGAGCGCTTCGCCTTCCGGCGTATGCACTTCTTTGAAGCCCGCCGAAATCACAACGACATTCTTGATGCCTTTCTGCCCGCACTCCTCAACCACTGCCGGGACCCCTTCTGCAGGGATAACGATGATCGCGAGTTCCACGTCGTCCTGAATGTCTTTCACCGATGGATACGACCGAAGTCCAAGGATCTTCTCTGCCTTTGGATTCACCGGATAAATCTTCCCTTTGAATTCTTCGGTCACGAGGTTCTGCAAAATGTCATGCCCCACCTTTCCCGGCGACGCGCTTGCGCCGATGACCGCAACCGATCGGGGAGAGAGGAGGCTCATACTGAAGGAGGCAATGCGGTGATCAACGGTGGATGGTGCCGGAGTAAGAATTCGACATAGTAACTGTACTCAAATTCGAAAACTCTGGAATCAAATACGTAACATTCATTATCAGTGCGCGCTGTTGCGAGAAATGTTTGAAAAGTGAGTTTTTTCTCCAACAGGAGATCGATCATCATGATGCGAACTTTGTCTCCCGCCAGATTTTCCAATAATTCGGTTTTCTTTGTTTTCTCTTCCGTTGTTTCTATTTGTAGCCTCCACTTTTCAGCGGACGCCACATACCCGTCTCTTTCCAATTGTAAACTCTTTTCCTTGCGGTCCACAGGCCCAAATGTATGTACCAGCAAGGTATCAAGATTCTCCTGTTTCCGACTGTCCTCTGTGGCGACTCTCCTGATCGTGTCGTCATCGATCCCTTCGATTTCCACCAAACGAGTGTTGTACACAAGCATTCTGGAAGCTCGTACGAACTTTTCCACGAGGTCCACATCGCTGCTGCCGCGCAGATGTTCATTGTCTTGCGCTTCAGCGGAGAAACTTTCCCATGTGATCGCTTCATGGGTAAGAAGCATCTGCAGTATCAGTTCCCATACGGCATGAGTGCGCATGTCGCCGGTGAGTCGGGCGTACTCTTTCCATCGCTTGACGTCTTTTTGATCAAAGGACGGCGGCTCTCCCAATTCGTCCAAAGCGCGGTCAATTCTTTGTATTTCCCCTGTCTCGCGTTTGAGAATTACTTCCAATGCTTCTCTCTTCTCAGACCTGCATGCGAGTTCACTTCGTACAAGATATGTTTGAAGCAAGCTTGAAACCTGATCGGCATATTCTTTTCTTTTCTCCGATCGTCTCTGATTTTTTTCTGCTTCCAGAGATTCTTTATTCTCGCGTCTCCTTCGCACAACATGCGATACCGCATGCCGATATCCTTTGCTCATCTCACTCCATTCCTCTTTTTCAGGAGCAATTTTTTTGCCGAGTTCTTTCTGAATGGACTTCCACGGTAGCAAACGTTCCCGTGGTTGCCACTCTGGCAGGGGAATTTCGTCAGGTAATTGTGGGTTTTTGTCTGGTTCCATTTATCATGATTATACCATATTTACTGTATATTGACAATTACGCTCAAAAAGGGTATTTTAATGAGGCTCTTTGAGATCTTTCTACATTTTTTGGCCCAGCTCACCTGGGAGAAAGGAGGCCATATGGCCTCTCGCGTCATCCTGTTCGTTTTTGCTTTGTCGCTCTGCTCGGCAACGTTTGCGGCGGAGCCCGCCTTCAAGCCTGCTGCACCCCCGCCGGGGTATCCGCACGTCGAAGTTTCCCAGGATGGGAAAACGATCGACCTGTGGAACCGCGGCCGCGCGGTCAGCACCGTGGAATACGCCAATGGGGCGGACGTCACGTACGAGGTGGAAATCCTCGAGGGCGGCGACAAGCAATACTGCGACCACGTGCGTTTTGTCTTCCTCACGGATGGCAAGGTGCATGATAAGCGGCCGCATGGGGTTGTGAAGGGCGTTACTGCCCTCCTCAATCCCGAAAACGGGAAGGTCGAGATCGAAGCTTACAAAAGCGATGCGAGTAAAGTGCTCGCAGAGCAAGGCGGCTTCACCTTCCAGAAGAATCAGAAGTACAAGGTCGTCGTGTCGTACACGCCGACCGCAGTGTCTGTCTCGGTGGCAGGCAAGACAATTAAGGCTGAAATCCCTGCAGAGTATCGTGGCGGAGGGAACAACTGTTTCTTCCAAAACCGCGAGCTTGTGGCCGGGCAGATCATGCACACCCGGATCACTGGGCTGGAGATCAAGAAGAAGTAGAGTCAGTTGGAGTTCCTATTCTCACAGAGCAAACCCATTCCTGGAGTCGGCCTTAGCAGGCTCCAGGATTTGGTGTATTCGTAGATGTTTTCGTTGTGCAGACGATATAAACTGTCCCCGTGTCCTCTCTCCACATCATCTACGCCTCAACCTCCGGTCACACCGAATATGTGATTGGTGCGCTCGTTGAACGGCTTTCGGCGAAGAAACCCGATCTCACAGTCACAGTGACGCGGGTCGAATTGACGAAGCCCGAAGACCTTCTCAAAGGCGACACACTCCTCCTTGCATCAGGCACATGGAACACGGGAGGCATCGAAGGCCAACTCAATCCGCACATGCACGTGTTTCTGAAAGAGCGCGCAGTCGCGGCAGATTTACAAAAGAAGAATGTCGCAGTGATCGCACTTGGCGATGCGCGGTATCGCTACACGGCGAAAGCGGGTGAGCATCTCGTCGAGTTCATCAAGACGCATAACGGAACACTCTTCGGCACGCCGCTCACGATCGTGAACGAACCCTACGGCCAAGAAGAGAAAGTCCATGCGTGGGCCGATCAATTCCTTACCCTTCTTCCATGAGACGCAGTATTAAAGTCACCGGAGCTCAAGGGCAAGGCGTGAACTCTGTCGGAGAGATGCTCGCAAAAGGGCTGAAACGAGCGGGATTCTGCGTGTTCGGGTATCGCGAATACATGTCGCTCATCAAGGGCGGTCACTCCAGTTATCAGCTCGATGTCTCGGAGAATCTCATCCAGAGCAGCGAGACATTGGTCGACGTCCTCGTGTGTTTCAACCATCACGGACTTGAAAAAAATGTGCGTGACATGAAACCAGGAGGAATTATTCTGCATCAGAGCGGTGACTGGGAATGGAACGCGGACGATGCGGCGTTCTTGAAAAAGCAGAAGATTCAAACACTCTATCTTCCGACCGATGAGATTCTCACGAAGATCAAAGCGAAGCCGATTCTTGCGAACGTGCTCATCACTGCCGTGGTGTGGCAACTCCTTGGTCAGAACCAAGACGATCTGCGCGAAGAAGTGCGGAAGCAATTTGCAAAGAAAGGAGAGAACGTTGTGAGGCAGAACCTCGAATGCATCGACGCAGGCATCGCATACTGCGGTGAACACGGAGGCGCATTATCGGTCAAACTTCCACCAACCAATGCGTCGTGGAGTGACGATCTTCTCCTTACTGGAAGCCACGCAATGGGCCTTGGCCTCATTCACGCCGGCTGTCGTTTGTACGCCGGCTACCCAATGACTCCGAGCTCACCACTCCTCACGTTCATTGCCGATCTCCAAAACCAAACGGGCATGGTCGTGAAGCAGGCGGAGGATGAAATCACTGCTGCGCAGATCATGAGCGGAGCGATGTTCATGGGAACGCGCGCTGCGACCGCGACCTCTGGTGGAGGATTCGATCTCATGACGGAGACGGTGTCACTCAACGCCATTTTGGAAAATCCTGCGCTCTTCATTCTCGCACAGCGACCAGGACCGGGGACGGGACTCCCCACATGGACGGCGCAGGGTGATCTTCTCCTTGCTGTCGGATCGTCACACGGCGAATTCCCTCGGCTCGTTGTGGCGGTGTCCGATGCACAGGACAATTTTGATCTCATGCCCGACGCATTTAATTACGCCGAGCGATTCCAGATTCCTGTGATTGTGCTCACCGACAAACAAATTGCCGAAGCGCTCTACAGTCAAAAACCTTTCGATCAGTCGAAGGCAACGATCGATCGAGGGCAACTCATCACCGATCCACAGCAGCTCGCGAAGCTTGCCGCCACTGATCGCTACGATGTGTCGGTCAAAGATGGAATCTCGAAGAGATGGCTTCCAGGAGCGGTTGCTGCAACATACGTTGCGCAAGGGGACGAACACTCTGCAGATGGAACAGTCGATGAAACTGCAACGAACGCCAGGCTTCAATTGGAGAAGCG
>CAZBSN010000035.1:0-7972 GCA_964494435.1 uncultured Candidatus Peribacteria bacterium
TCCTCTCCGGCGGTCCGCAAAGCGTCTACGACCCAGGAAGCCCGCAGGCCGATCCGGCGATTTGTGAACTCGGCGTTCCGGTCCTTGGCATTTGCTACGGACACCAATGGCTCGGACTTGCACTCAAAGGAAAAGTGACATCGGGCAAGACGAAAGAATATGGCCATACGCCGATCGAGGTGTTCGATCAAAGCGGCATCTTCCGTGATATCCCAAAATCCTTTGTTGCATGGATGTCACACGGCGATGAAGTGTCGACGCTTCCAGAAGGATTCGTTGCAACTGCTCGAAGCAAGACGTGTGCGGTCGCTGCAATGGCGAACGATGCAAAGAAAATTTACGGCGTGCAATTTCACTTGGAAGTCGTCCACACCGAACACGGAAGTGAGATTCTCCAATCGTTTGTCTCGCTCTGCGATGCAAAGCCCTGGTCTGTCACGAGCATGCGTCCGAGGATTGAAGAACAACTGCGAGCCCAGGTGGGAGATCGGAAAGTCTTCATGCTCGTCTCTGGGGGAGTGGATTCCACGGTCGCATTCACGCTCCTCTCACAAGTCCTCGGCACTGAACGGGTGCAGGGACTTTTGGTCGATACGGGACTCATGCGTAAAGGCGAGGTCGACGGCATTCGCACGGCGTTCAACAAGTTGGGAATCAAGAATCTCGCGATTGAAGATGCATCGGACCAATTCTTTGCCGCACTCAAAGGCCTCACCGATCCTGAAGCAAAGCGGAAGGCGATTGGAAACACGTTCCTCGCTGTGCAGAAAGAAGTGAGCGAGCGAATGAATTTGCGCATGGAAGATGGATGGCTGCTCGGCCAAGGAACGATCTACCCGGACACCATCGAGACCGGCGGCACGAAGCACGCCGATCACATCAAGACGCACCACAATCGCGTCTCCGCGATCCAAGACCTCATGGCGCAGGGGCTCGTCGTTGAACCGCTCTCAGACTTCTACAAAGACGAAGTGCGCATCCTCGGAGAAGAGCTCGGTCTTCCGTCTGAGCTCGTGTGGCGACACCCGTTCCCAGGACCAGGTCTTGGCGTACGCATTCTCTGTGCCGCGGAAGCAGAAACCGTTCCACCAGAACTACCCGGCATCGAGACGCCGCATGTTGTACTCCCCGTACAGTCCGTCGGCGTCCAGGGTGACGGTCGCACTTACCGTCATGCGATTGCGCTCTTCTCCGATCAGCCGACGTCCATCAGTGAAGAAGCACTCAGACTCGCGACGGACATTCCGAATTCACACCCGTCGATTAATCGCGTGCTCCAGTGTTCGTCGTCCCATGTTCCTCTCACATTTGTCGCAACGCCGATGACACTCACGCGTGATCGTGCAGATTTGCTCCGTGAAGCAGACAGCATCGCGCAGGAGGAAATGCGCAGCGCCGGACTCGACCGCGCGATCTGGCAGTTCCCCGTTGCGCTCCTTCCGATTGGCACGAATGCCGGCGGACAATCAATCGTCCTTCGTCCCGTCGCGTCGCAAGAAGCGATGACGGCACATGCATTCGTTCTTCCGACTGACGTCCTCTCGCGCATGACGGAGCGGATTTTGAGACTCCCAGGGATTGATGCGGTGTTCGCTGACCTGACAAACAAGCCGCCTGCAACGATTGAATGGGAATGATCTAAAAAAGCGTCAGAATCCTCTCTCCCACAGGGAGAGAGTTAGAGAGAGGGGTTTCAGGCATCCCTCCTTTTCATCCGCTATACTCCTCATCCAATGGATCTTGGAATGACACCAGAGGCGGAGCTTCAAGGGTGGATTACCGCAGCGCAGGAGGGCGATGAAAGCGCGTTCGAAAAACTCTACGGACACTTCTTCGCGCCCGTGTATCGGTACGCTGCGTTCCGATTGCCGAAAGAACTCGCCGAGGATGTGACGGCTGAAGTGTTTGTGAAGGCGTGGGAGAAACTTCACACATATCGTCCACGCTCCGGCGTACCGTTCGGTGCGTGGCTCTTCCGCATTGCCAGGCACAGCATCATCGACAGCTATCGCAAAGAGCGGGGATTCGACGAAATTTCAGATACCCTCGTCGATCCCGACGCCTTGAACTTGGCCGACACGGAGACGCGCCGCAACGAAGTCCTCGCGAGTGTCCGCGGAGCCCTGTCGAAGCTCCCGCGTCGTTACCAAGACGTGCTTCTCCTCTCATTCGTGAGCGAATTGCCAACCAATGAGGTCGCCAGAACCCTTCGTATGACCGAAGGAGGGGTGAGAATCCTCAAAATGAGGGCACTCCGAAAATTAGAGGGTTTTTTGCCTCCCGATGCCCATCCTTCGGCGTAACAAAGCGCCTTTCCAGCCGTTTCTACCAGTGCCCCCGTGTACAACTCCTCTCCCTTCGACCGGCTCAAGAACACCCTCGATCCCAGCGAGGATCAGCGCGCACGTATTCTCGCGCGTGTTCGCGAGCGCAATGCCGCATCGAGACAGTTTGCCGGCATCAAGAATGCATTGAATCCGGAAGAGGGAGCGCAGGTACGCATTTGGAATCGCATTCGTGAACGCATCTCGCCGCTTCGCGCGACGAGCTTCCTCGAACAGGTGCGTGTGTTCCTTACGCCTGAGATAGATAACACGCGTTTGCATGTCGCGTTCTTGCCACGTCTTGCTCCCGTTACGGTGTCCGCCCGCCCGCTCAAGTGGGTTGCTGCGTTCGCCATCGTGATCGTCTCATTGCGCATCAGCCCGCTCTTCTTCCTTGCGCCCCAGACCATCGCACAATCCTCCGTCTTCCTCACGCCGACGCGCGGTGAAGTGTCGCTCTCGCTCGCAGGACTTTCCCAACCTGTTGAAACCGAAACGGAAATCCTCGAATCCGTCCGCATGAGCACCGAAGAAGGGGAGGCCACGATCATCCTCCACGATGACGGGACGATCCGCCTCGCCGAGTACACCTCCGTCACACTTCACGATCTCACAGATCGCCCGGAGCCTGCGGTGCCAGCCACGACGCTCACGCTCCACGAAGGCACGGTCTGGGTCCAAGGCCTCCTGCCCGATCACATTCGCGGCATCACCGTTGCCACACCTCGCGGTGACATCACAGTCCACGGCGGCAGCGTCTCCATCACGGTGGAGGGTGAAGCAGCCACTGTTGAAACGTGGGATCGCCATGCGGTGCTCACGCAGTCACGGTCACCAGATCTCGTTATTGTTGCCGGTGAGCGTCTGACGGCGTCAGCCGACGATATGCTCACGATCAATCGCATGCCGGAGAGCGCATACGACAGCCCATGGCCTGCGCAAAACTTGCAACGCGATGCCGTGCACCAGCGCGAAATTGCGCAACAGCAACGCGAACGCATCGCGGCGCGCGCGGGCATTCTCCCGACCTCACGTCTCTACGGCGTGAAGCGCCTCGCCGAGAACGTCGACGTGTTCCTCACGTTCGATCGCGAAGCCGCCGTGATGAAGCGCCTTGACCAAGCAACCACGCGTCTTGATGAAGCGACCGTGCTCATTGCCGATGGGCAGAGCGGAGCTGTTGCACTCCAAGAGTACAGCGACGCCGTGCTCGACATTGCGAGCGGCTCCGGTGACAGCATCACGCAGTTCCTTGTTGAACAGAGCGTCTCGGAGGACGCGGCTCACCTCGGAGCCTCGCTCCCGGATGATGACGTCTATCTCGTGAAACACACGGTTCTTTCGACCAGTGCGAAACTTCCAACACAGCTCATCAACGAATCCGACGTCGAAGCCTCCGTCCTCGCAGACGCCGTCGACTCGCTCCAGCTCGCAGCCGTCGAAGGTGATGGGCAAGCCGTTCAAGATCGTCTCGAAACACTCGCGCCGTATCTGGAAGATTTCCCAGGAGATTCCGGCATCGATCCAGCCGTGAAGAAAGAAGTGCTTTCGCAGCTCACGCACGTCGCGGAATCACTCCAGAACAATGCCAACGTCCAGGAAGGATCTGGAGCAGTGGTGCTGCGCACAGTCTCGCGCGTTGTCCGCTCACACTCGCCTGTCGCGCCACCCGCGCACCTGACCGAAGAACAGATCCAATCGATGGTCGCCAGCATGAGCCACCGCATCTTCACCTACAGCCAGCCCCGTTCCCGCTGGAACCAACTGCAGCAAGAAATCGTCAAGCTCAAGGGTCACCCCGACGAAGGCATGCTCCTCCGCGCCCTTTACCAGGAGTTGCCTGAAAACGGCCTGGCGACCTACGTTCGCACGGCAATTCAGGATTTGCGAGAAGAGCAGGCGGGGTCAGTTGACTGAAGCGGCTGAGACCATCAAAATCTCCCAGCTCTCCGCCTTTTCTCTATGTACGACATTACAGATCTCAAGCCCGGCCGTGCCATCCAAATCGATGGCGAGCCCTTCATCGTCCTTTCGTCCCAGTTCGGCCGCAAGAGTCAGAGCAAGGCGAACATGCAGTGCAAGCTGCGTAATTTAAAGTCCGGCGCCATCGTGGCCAAGAACTTCCAAGGCAGCGAGAAGATCGAGCCAGCCGATGTCGGCTATCGCAAGTGTCAGTTCCTCTATGCCGATAAGGATGACAACTACACCTTCATGGATTTGGAGAACTACGAGCAGTTCACCTTCTCGAAAGAAATGCTCGGTGACAGCTGCCTCTATCTCGTCGATGGGGGAGAAGTGGACGCCTTGGTCTTCGACGAGAAGCCGATCGGCATTCAGCTCAAGGCAACGGTAGAACTCAAAGTCATGGAGACGATCCCAGGCGTGAAAGGAGACACCGCCACGGGCGGCAACAAGCCTGCGAAGCTCGAATCCGGTCTCACGGTGAACGTTCCGCTCTTCATTAACGAAGGTGACGTGGTCAAAGTAAACACGGAGACGGGGATGTATATGACACGAGTGTCGTAAATCATATTCACGAACACTGGTTCAAAACCCTAGTTAACTGCTACTTTGATTGGGATGCTATTGTTTTCAACAAATCCAAATCTTAGTGGCATAGCTGGTCATGTGCAGCAATATTCGTTAGATAATTTGCCAATTCTCGAAAGAGACAACCGGTTTTCTTTTTTGCTAGCATTTAGCGGTCCTGAAATAACTCAGGAAAAAGAAATTCTAAAATTAAAATTAGCAGGACAACCAGCTGACCTAATTTTATGTTTGGAGGAAGGTACAACCCCAGAATCAAACTGGAGCATATTTTCTTTTTCTCTGCCATCGATAGCAGATAATTTTGTAGAGAAGACAGTGTCGATTTTTCGCTCCACAATGCATAAGGCATGGATAATAATACGAACTGATTTGTTGGAGCAGCTCATAGATTCAAAAGATCCTTGGTGGGAACAAGGTATCGCGATCAGCACGATTTATCAGCAGAAATTTCAGAAGGCAATTCTAGATTATGCAGAGAAAGTTTGTTCTGAAATGAACAAAGTAGATCCAGCATCATCTCGTGATGCGCGAGAAAAGAAGCGTATGGTGTCCCATTTTAAGATGCAATGGGCTGAGTTGGCAGCTGCAGCTTTTTTTGAGCGCCAAGACCATCAGCAGAGATCTGTAGAAGTTGCGGAAAGTATTCTTCGTGCGGAGGAAAGGGCAAAGAATGAACTGGAATATCACGTAGGAAATGAGCCAGCTGTTCCAGCGGTAGTTCGTACGTCATCAACTACCCCTCTAACAAATCTTCGATTGGTCGCTAGTTTGGTGGCCGATTCAAAAGTGTCAGCAGTATTCGATCCTTACCTGGATAATAAAGGTCTCGCGGTTCTTGGTGATATATTCTCGCTCGGAGTTTCGACATCTAAAAACCTTCGATTATTAACAGCGATGAAGTCCCCAGGATTAACGATTACGGTCTTTAAAGCGTGGCTAACAGAGCATGGATTTGCTGGTGAAATAAGACGAATGCCAAAAACTGAACATGGTAGGTTTATTTTGCTGGAAAATGGAAAATCGATTCGAATCGGGACTTCTTTAAATGGACTCACCGTACACAATGAAGCAGGGCATTTGGATGACGGAACAGAAGATGCGAAGCTTTTCGAAGCTATTTGGCTTAAGTCAGAGGAACTTCAGGCGGCCGAAAAAGCTACAGCGGTTGTAACTGATGGAGCCAAACAGCAGAAAGTAAAACGCATTCTTCAAGACTGGAAAATTTGGAATGAGGATGAAAATGCTCGCTTCAGCATAGACATTGCTGCGATTCATAATGATATGGCAGAGCGAAATATGTTAAGGAGTGGAATTTTTATTGGGAAAATGGAACAAAGCCAAACCGAACATGCAAAGCTTGTTGAACGAGCAAAAATAAAATTTTCGCGCGATCTAGAAGATTTAGGTTACTCAGAAGTCGAAGCCCTGGAACAGCTGCAAAACTAGATCAATGGCACCGCATCCGACACCGCCTTCTGATCTGGGAACTCTCCCCTCAGCTTCTCCACGTCTTCCAGTTCCATCGTCCAACCAACTGCACCCAGGTTTTCCGCTAGGTGTTCAGGAGAACGCATCTTGGCCAGTGTGATCACATTCGGCTGTGCGATGAGCCAGTTGATTGCGATTTGAGCGGGAGTTTTGTCGTACTTCTCACACATCTCTTGCATGATTGGCACATCCGCCATGCCTTGCAAGTCATCAATCGGTCGCCAAGCAATGAAGAATTGGTCGTTTTTGACACAATCCTCCAAGAGGCCGTTCTGCTCTGTTTCACGGAACTTCAAATTGAGGTGGAGCTGGTTTGCGACGATCGGATGCTTGCTCGCGCGCCTCGCGTCCTCTGACCTTTTCACGCTGAAATTACTGATGCCGATGTGCTTCACAAGGCCATCATCCACGAGCCGATTCATGACGCCCATGGTCTCCTCTATCGGCGTTGCTGGATCCGGTTTATGGATCAGGTACAGATCAAGTTGATCAATCCCCAAGCGCCGTAAGCTCGCTTCGCAACTCTTGCGAAGATTGCTGATGCGCAGGTTCCACGGACTCACCTTCGACACGATGAAGAGCTTCTCACGCGCGTAACCTTTGATTGCTTCACACACGAGATTTTCCGCGTGGCCGTCCGCGTACATTTCCGCCGTGTCGATGTGTGTGACGCCGGCGTCAATCGCTCGCCGAATTGCGGCAACGTCCGCCTCATCGTTATTCCGCGGATCCCGCTGCGTGGTTCCTCCCATGCTCCATGTCCCAAGTCCGAACACGGGCATCGAAAGGCCGCTCTTGAGGGTTTTCACGGGGATTTCCATAACAGTGAAAGATTATACCCCTGCTGATGCAAAATCTTCATCATCCTCGAACACAATTCCTCCATTGAGAATGATGTCGGACTGCTCCATCACGAACGGCTCAATCGGCGTCGATACGACCGTGCGTATTTCTCCCTCGCTAAGCGGGGCTTCTGCTTCAATGTCTACTGGTCCAGCAGGCATCGTCTCAGTTGGATGATCTCTCTCATGCAGAAGAAACCCACTACGTTCCAATGAGGCACGACCTTCCGTGTGAATCATTGCGATGCGCGCATCAACCTCTGGCGGCCTCACGGCACGAGCAATGTTAAAGCCTCGTTGGGTCTCGGAGGAGACGAGGAACGTTCGTTTACCAGCTTCTGGTTCGGGATTGCTCCATCCTGGATAGATTTGTTCCTGGAATTCACCCATCTTGTCGTTCATGACCGCATCGTACCAAGGAGCCGAGTGGATACAATACCTAACAAAGGAATGAGTCTCATACCCCTCACCCTAACCCTCTCCCCTGGGGAGAGGGGATGCTGGCGACTTCATGAAAGCGTCGTCTTTGCCTCTCCCTTTGGGAGAGGCCGGTCGCAACCGGGTGTGGGTTCAAATAATCGCCGCGAGCTTGCGAGTGGCGGACGTGCGAAGCGCGGGTCCCCCGCGCTGCAGCACTCCTTGAAGGAGGGGCTCCGATGGGGAACCTTGGTTCCCCGTCGATATATCACAAAAGGGCCACTTGCGTGGTCCTATTTGTGTTGGTGTTTGTCCTGCTTCCGGGCTATCGACGCCATCTTGTGGCGTTGA
>CAZBSN010000036.1:0-7950 GCA_964494435.1 uncultured Candidatus Peribacteria bacterium
GTCGGATTCTCGCTGCTCTTCACGGGACGACACGGCTTCCACTTGAAACTGAAGGACTTTAAGCCCGATTGGGCGTTCATGAAGCGGGCAATCTTGCTCGGACTCCCCGCATCGATTGAACAATCCACGCGCGCTCTCGGCTTCACCGTGATGACCATCCTCGTCGCAAGCTTCGGCACGACGATCGTCGCCGCGTACGGCATTGGAACACGCGTGCTCTCCTTCATCATCATTCCCGCCATGGGCTTCGCAATGGCGACGTCGACGCTCGTGGGCCAGAACATCGGTGCGGGCAAAATGGAACGCGCGGAACGGACGAACTGGATCGGTTGTGGCATATCGTTCGTTGTTCTGACGGTCGTCGGCACACTGCTCTTCTTCATCGCCGAACCGTTCGCCCGATTCTTCGTCCCACAAGGAGGTGACGTCATTGGGGAGAGCGCGACGGTGATCCGCATCCTCGCGTTCACATTCGGATCGATCGGTCTTCAAATGGTCATGGTGGGCACCATGCGCGGCGCGGGCGACACGAAATCGGCCATGATCCTCGCGATCGTATCGCAGTGGGTCATTCAGTTCCCGCTCATGTACATCCTTTCGAAGCACACGCCTCTCGCCGATCAAGGCATCTGGTGGTCGCTCGCAATCGCGAACCTCATCACTCTCGTCATCACAGTGATCTGGTTCATGCAAGGCGGATGGAAGAAGCGACGCCTGCTCGACACGATGAAGCTACAAAGAAAGGTCGAAGAAGAAGTGCTGCTCGATGAAGGAACGGCTCCATGATGGGTGCAGGTCCCCGCAATCTTCTGAATGAGTGATACGCTACTATCAGCTCATGCTTCGACAACTCCTCTGCCTTCTTGCACTTACTGGATGTGTCGCCGGACCACTCGATTCAGATGAACAAGCATCGTCTCGTGTTTCAGTTGCAGCATCATCTGTTTCGAAAGTGGAACCACTACTGCAAGTGACGCCGGAACTTTCGATCGCTTCGCTCGCGGGAATGCGCCTGGAAGGAAAAGATTTGAAATTAACGAAGGTGTTGGATGACAACGACGCATACACGCGTCATGAAATTCGCTACAAGAGTAACGGCCTCACAATCAGCGGCATCATGAACATTCCCAAGGGCGAAGGACAATTTCCGCTCTTGATCCTCAATCACGGATACATTGATCCGAAGGTGTACACGATCGGACGCGGGCTCAAGCGTGAACAGGATTACTTGGCGAGACAGGGATTTGCGGTGCTCCACACTGACTATCGCAAGCACGGAGCTTCCGATCCAAGTCCGGATGTTCGTGATACGTACGATGCAGGATTGGAATACGCGATGGACTCCATCAATGCGATCAACGCTGTGCGGCAAAATCCTCCCAAAGGAGTTGATGCATCACGCGTTGGCATGATGGGGCACTCAATGGGCGGCGGCGTGTCACTCAATATTGCGGTGGCGTTCCCTGATCTCGTCGATGCGTTCGTCCTCTATGCGCCGGTGCATGGCGATGCGTGGGAAAACTACAACCGTTGGAGGCGTGACCGCGAACCGACTGACCGTACGATCGAAACGCTCGGCACGCGCGAAACGAACTGGAAAGCATGGGATGTTCTCTCGTCGAAGACGTACTACAAAAACATCAGTGCACCGATACTCTTGTTCCAAGGAAGAAACGACAAAGACGTCCCCGCGGAATGGTCCAGTGCGCTCGCACAGTCCCTCGAAATACTCGAAAAAGATCATGAATTTATCGTCTACGAATACGAAGGCCATGAATTCGGAACGCAGTGGCCGAACTTCATGAAACGGACGTCTGACTTCTTCAGTAAAAAACTTAAGAAAGATGCAGGAGTGCCTGTTCCATGCGCAAGCGACGGATCGCCGTGCTGATGCGCAATAGGGACTGCACTGACCACGTGTTACCCTTTGCCCGGTTACCCGTAAGAGTAAGTGCAACAGTTGCACACCTAGGTGATCGCTCCTTACTTTCCCGTCTATGCCTCAAGACGAATCGTCTGCCGTCGCCGCCTGCAAATCCGGCGACCTCTCCGCCTTCGATGTGCTCTATACCACGCACATCGATCCAATTTATCGCTATCTCTACCGCCGCACGCTCAATCGCATGACGGCCGAAGACTTGGCGAGCACGACGTTCCTCAAGGCTCTCGAAAAGATCGAATCCTACGATGAGCGAAAAGGCCGATTCGGCGCTTGGGTCATGACCATCGCAAAAAACGTTCTCACTGATCACTTCCGGAGTCTCCGACCCAACGTGGACATTGAGGACGTGTGGGATCTCTCATCCGATGACGACGTCGAGCTCGACCTCGATCAACGCGAGAGCCACAAAGAAATGCGCGCCGCACTCGCGACGCTCCCCGCAGACAAACGCGAGATCGTGCTGCTTCGCGTATGGGAGGACCTCTCGTATGCCGAGATTGCTGCTATCACTGGGAAAACTGAAGGTAATGCAAAGGTTATTTTCTCCCGCGCGATCAAAGACCTCCGCTCGACCGTTCCCCTCTCGACTCTCCTTCTCCTGCTCACCTTTCACCCCTAATTCTATGAACACCCTCGAATCCATCTTGAAAGATCTCTACGAGATCGATCCTGAGCTCAAGACGCACGAAACAGAACTCGTGCCGCTACTCCAGAAACTCCTCGCGGAGAATCCGGGACAGGCTCCGACGCCCGCATTCGTGCAGAAACTCCGCAAAGAGCTGAACGTCCGCGCATTCGCGATGCAAAACGGTGCCGTGGAACACGCAGTCAGTTACGACGCTCCGTCGTCTCTGTTCCAGCGCTTTGCGTATGCCTTCTCCGGCGCTGCACTCGCACTCGTCATCGGCGTGCCGGTGACGCTCCAACTCGCCAATAACGCACAGACTGACTTCTACGCCAATCCAGAAATGGCGATGGAAGATGGCGCACGTAACCAGGCCATCAGTGATGTCGATACTCCTTCACCGACAGCCAATAACCCGGCCTATGCTATCCGTCCTCAAAGTGGTGGAGGTGGAGGCGACGACAAAATGGCTGCGGGAGGTTTGTCCCTCATCGCTCCATGGTCGCCGGTGAAATACCGCCTCGAAGGCGACTTGCCAACACTTCCGACAGGCGAAGTGACGGTCCTTGAACGCACATTCGGCGCTCTGAACATTCCCTTCTCCAGCATTCAGAACGCCTTCGACGACGTGAGCATCGATCTCTCCAGCTTCGATGGCACGACGGTCGAATCCGTCTCGCTCTCACAGAAGCGACCGTTCGGTTACATGATCAACGTGTCCATGACCGACGGCTCTGTCTCCATCAACCAAATGTGGGACCAGTGGCCGCACCCAGAAAGCACCTGCCAGACGGAAGAGTGCTACCGCAGCCATCAACCGAAGATCTCGGATGTTCCAGGTGACGCAGTGCTCATCCAGATCTCAAACGCATTCCTGAATGATCATGACATCGACGTCTCCGGTTACGGAGCACCAGTCGTCGATCACGTATGGCGCGATCAATACAACGCAATGGAAGACAAACGCAACGCCTGGGTTCCTGAATCGGTCCGCGTCATCTATCCGCTCCTCGTCGACGGTGAAATGGTGATCGAAGCGATGGGTGAGCCCGCCGGTCTCTCCATCCAAGTGTCGATCAAGCACAAGCGCGTCTCCGACGCGTGGGGACTCACGACCTACAACTTCACCCGTGAGGATCACGAAGCCGTCTCCGATCGTGCATCGATCGAGAAGTTCTTGAGCCAAGCCGGCAGCCAAACGCCGGATGCGAAGACCGTGACGCTCTCGAACCCCACGATGGGCCTCGTGCGCCTCTACACGTACGAGAACAATCGCTCACGCGAGCTCTACGTTCCGGCTCTCATCTTCAAGATCACGGGCGTTCCCGCTGACATCGGTTACTACCAACAGACGATCGCCGTGCCGCTCGCGAAGGATCTCTTGGATCAGGCGATGCCTCCGATTCCAATCGACCCGATCCCGATGCCCCGCCCCATGGAAGGCGGCCCAGCAGTCGACGTTCCAGCTGAGGAACCCCTCAGGTAATTGCGGATGTCATCCTGATGGAAAAAAGCCCCTGCCGACTGGCGGGGGTTTTGTGTATACAATGATGTCATATGGAATCGCGCGCATGGCACTCGCTCTCGGCTCAGGACGCATTGGACATTCTTGGCGTCCGTGCAGATGAAGGGTTGAGCAGCACGCAAGCGGAATCACGGCTGGAGGAACACGGCAAAAATATTCTCACGAAGACGAAACGAGCGTCTCCGTTCGTGCTCTTCCTTTTGCAATTTAAAAACGTCCTGATGGTCATCCTGATCTTCGGTGCGATTCTTTCGTTGTACCTTGGGCATGAACTTGAAGCCGCGAGCATCGGCGTGATCGTCCTCTTCTCCGCAGGCCTCGGCTTCTTCCAGGAATACCGAGCGGAACGCGCAATCGAAATGCTCCAGAAGCTCTCAGCACCGGCCGCAACGGTCATTCGCGGTGGTGAGGAACAAGACATTCCAGCGGAGAAGCTTGTACCGGGCGATATCGTCCTCCTCGATGCAGGCGACAAGGTTCCAGCGGACGGACGACTGCTGATGGCGATGCAACTTTCAGCAGACGAATCCCCTCTTACGGGCGAATCGGTGCCTGTCATGAAATCAACGGACGCGATCTCTGATGAATCGCTCCCCGTCGGCGATCGCAAGAACATGGTCTTTGCGGGAACGCTCATTACCCAAGGACGCGGGAGTGCGGTGATTGCGCTCACAGGGATGAAAACGGAATTCGGCGTGATCGCAGGGCTACTCGATACGGTGAAAGCTGGAATAACGCCGTTGCAGAAGAATCTCAATCGCACAGGACACATCCTCGCACTCGCAGCGCTCCTTATTGTCGTGCTCATTTCAGGAGCGGGATTTTTGCGCGGTGAGCCGCTGACGGAGATGATTATCTTCGGCATTGCGCTCGCAGTCGCAGTTGTTCCAGAAGCATTGCCGGCGGTCGTCACAATTTCCCTCGCGATCGGCGTACAGCGGATGGTGAAGCGAAATGCCCTCGTGCGAAAACTTCCGACCGTTGAGACACTTGGTTCAACAACGATCATCTGCACGGACAAAACAGGAACACTCACAAAAAATGAGATGACTGTCCGCCAGATCGTCACAGCGGAAGGGACGACCGAAGTCACAGGAACAGGCTATAAGCCTCAAGGAACATTCGAACAAGATAATAAGCCGATTTCGGCGTCGCCTGTCCTCCTCGCACTTCTCCGAGCCGCAACACTCTCCTCGGACGCACACCTCGTCGAGAAAGCAGGCACGTGGATGATCAAGGGTGACCCAACTGAAGGCTCGCTCGTCGTCGCAGCAGCGAAAGCAGGAATCAGTAAACACGATCTCGATAGCACCGAACCGCGCGTCTCTGAAATTGCATTCACATCAGAGAGCAAGCGCATGACGACCATGCATGAGCGAAACAACAGCGTCATTGCGTACGCGAAGGGAGCGCCGGAGGTGATGATCGATGTGTGCACGAAGGAGAAGACTGCATCGGGGGACATTCCGATGACGAATGAGCGCAGAGAAGAACTCAAACGCGAAGCACGCGGCATGGCGGCGCAAGCACTTCGTGTTCTTGGTATTGCAGAGAAAGCCGATACGACAATCCAAGAAGCGGAGAAAGACCTCACGTTCCTCGGCCTCGTGGGCATGATCGATCCGCCGCGAACGGAAGCCAAAGAAGCGATTGCGCGCTGCCACAGCGCCGGCATCAAAGTCTGCATGATCACGGGCGATCACCCGGTCACCGCGCAAGCAATCGGCCAGGAACTCGGACTCCTCCGCAAAGGTCGCATCGTCACGGGCGCGGACGTCGATGCGATGGATGAAGCAACCTTGAAGCGCGATGTTCGCGGCATCGAAATCTTCGCGCGCGTTTCACCAAGTCACAAACTGCGCATCGTGACGGCGCTCCAAGATCTCGGCGAAGTCGTCGGCATGACGGGCGATGGCGTGAACGATGCACCGGCTCTAAAGAAAGCGGACATCGGCGTCGCGATGGGCATCACGGGAACAGACGTGTCGAAAGAAGCAGCCGTAATGACGCTCCTCGACGACAACTTCGCATCCATCGTCGCGGCAGTGGAGGAAGGCCGCGCGATCTTCGACAACATCCGCAAATACCTCATGTACCTCCTCTCGGCGAACATGGCCGAGATCGTCGTGATGGCCCTCGCCTCGGCTCTGGGACTGCCTCCACCGCTCACCGCCGTCCAAATCCTCTACATCAACCTCGTGACCGACGGCCTCCCCGCCATGGCCCTCGCCGTCGATCCGATCGAGGAGAACCTCATGCGCCGCTCCCCGCGCAATCCACGAAAGAGCATCTTCTCGCGCACGGTTCTTTCATTGATGGGCTCAAGCGCGCTCTATGCATCGCTCGCAACCCTCGGCGTGTTCGTATGGGCAACCGAGTCAGGACGCTCTCCTGAAATTGCAACGACCATGACCTTCCTCACGCTCATGTTCATCGAGTTCGTGAAGGCCTACATCTTCAGGAACCCGCTCCGCAGCACCTTCCGCAATCCGCTTCGGAACATGTGGCTCAACGCGTCGATCCTCATTCAACTCCCGCCAATCGCGCTCATCCTCACTGTGCCCATCTTCCAACGCGCATTCTCCACAACACCGCTCGGACAAACAGAATGGGGTGTCGTGCTTATCGCAACGCTGGGACTCCTTCCTGTGATGGAACTCTCGAAATATATCTTGAGGAAGAGCAGAGGCGCGAAGGAGTTGATTGGACAGTTCTCTATTCCACGAGAGGGGTGAGGGAGTTGATTGGGTAAGATTTGCGGCACAGATATGTACAAAAATCAGAAATAAATTATTATGCACATATGTTGATGCCGTGGATACCGCTGGGAAATGCAGAGCAGGAGGCCGAACAGCAGAAATCCGATCTTGTCGTGACGCTGCATGCCCCCATTGATGAGGAGCGCCTCGACACGAAAGATGCCATGAGAGATGCAACCGAAGCTGCAAAACTGCAATTACTCGGATGGCTCAAAGGATTGGAGGGTGAATTCAGCGTGTTGGAAGTGGGGAAGCTCATACCGATATTTGGCATACGATCGAAGCAGAAAGAACGTTTGGACGATATACTCACGGGAAGGATCCCCCGACCGTCGTTCATGAACACCGTTGCACGACGATTTCACATACCACCGCCAGAGATAATCGAAATCGATTGAATAATCTTTATGTGCCGCACCCACCCTTCGTCCTGGCTCAGGATAAACTCCGGAGTGCTGCTAAAAACCAGTATTTGTTTTAGCAGCGGGAGAGCAGACCGTGCGAAGCGAGGCTTTGCCGAAGCTGAGCACACCTTGAAGGAGGTGGTCCGTGGAGGAACCTTGGTTCCTTCACGAACGTCTTACCTTCCTCCCTTCTTCCGCTCCTGTTCTGTGAGCAACTTTTTGCGGATGCGGATGCTCTCTGGCGTGATTTCGACGAGTTCGTCCTCATCGATGTATTCCAGAGCCTGTTCGAGCGACATCGGCTTGATTGGCGTGAGGTTCACGGCTTCGTCGCTGCCGGAAGCGCGCATGTTCGAGAGCTTCTTGCCCTTCGTGACGTTCACCACGAGGTCTTGATCCTTCGCGCTTTCGCCGATGACCATGCCTTCGTAGATAGCGACACCATCACCGATGAAGAGTGAACCGCGCTCTTGCATGTTCCAGAGGTCGTAGGCCGTTGAGACGCCGTTGAGCATCGAGATCATCGATCCGCGTGCGCGACCCGGCAGATCGCCCTTGTATGCCTCGTAAGCGATGAACGAGTGATTGAGGATGCCTTCGCCGCGGGTCTCGATGATGAAGTCTCCGCGGAAACCGAGGAGGCCGCGCGTCGGGACTTTCCATTCCATGCGGGTGTGTCCTTCTTCGGTGCGCAT
>CAZBSN010000037.1:0-7793 GCA_964494435.1 uncultured Candidatus Peribacteria bacterium
CCGCTTCGGCGTCATGCAGCGATCACGATTGAAGGAGAAGGGGAGTCCGCATTTCCTCTCGATGACGGCGACGCCGATTCCTCGGACGCTCGCGCTCACGGCGTACGGGGACCATGATCTCTCGGTGCTCCAGTCGAAGCCAAAAAACCGCAAAGACATTCACACCAAAGTCGTGTCACCGACGGATCGCCCGACGGTCGAAGGGTTCATCGATCATCAGATAGGGGAGGGGAGACAAGTCTTCGTCATCTGTCCGCTCATTACCGAATCCGAATCGGAAGAGATTCGCGAAGTGAAGAACGTTGAGCGTGAAGCGAAGCGTCTGACAGAAGCGTTTCCACACAGAAAGATTGCACTCTTGCACGGGCGTATGAGTGGTGATGAGAAAGATCGCATCATGAAAGCGTTCAAAGCGAAGGAGAGTGACGTCCTCGTTTCCACGTCGGTCATTGAAGTCGGCATCGACGTTCCGAATGCGTCGATCATCATTATCGAAGGTTCCGAACGATTTGGCCTCGCGCAGCTTCACCAATTCCGCGGACGCGTTGGTCGCGGCGAACATCAGAGTCATTGCTTCCTCTTTACAACAACACCGGAGCAAGCGAAGTCTCCACGACTCAAAGCGATGGAAGAACATCACTCCGGATTCCAACTCGCAGAGATCGATTTGAAATTGCGCGGTCCCGGTGAACTTTTTGGGACAAGACAGAGCGGTCTTCCAGACATGCACTTCCCACAACTCTTCGATCCAGCGTTCATTCTGCGTGCCAGACGCGCAGCGGAGAAGCTTGTAGGCATTGAAAGCGCACGGCCAGCATGACACTTTCGGTTGTCAACGAGGTCTTTTGCAGTAGACTAGCCCGGTATGGCAGACGACCAAGCACAACCAGGCGGAGCACAACCTCCGCGACCAGGCGATCCAGTCCCTCAAGAGGGTCTCGATCCGACGCAAGTATTCGGCTCGCCTCCACCCCCTCCTCCAGCGCAATCCGCAGCAGGTGGTCAGGGCGATGACGATCAAGGCGGTGGAGCAGCGCCTCCACCACAGGACATGGGTCCGCCGCCACCTCCGCCAGGAACCGTTGCAACGAAGGAGATGGGATACGACGACGAAGACATTCGCGTTCTTGGCGAAGTCGCCAATTACCGTTTCGGTTCGATCGCGGTTCAACTCACGAACGACAACATCGTTGTTCCCGCTCATCCGAACACAACGTTTGACGAGCAAGTGTTCCTCACGCTCCTTCGCGGATCCATCTCGCTCACGCGCGACGAGAAGTGGAGAATCATCCAAGCCGTTCCAAAGCTTTCGCAATTCCAAGTCGATGAGCTTCAGAAGATCTTGGAAGAAGAGCGCCGCAAGTTCGCAGAGCTCTCGCCGAAGCATTTGTCACAGCTTATGAAGTTGGAACAGCGCCACGTCAAAGACTGGCAGGACCTCCAGACGATCACTGTGCAGCAAGGTGTGAAGAAAGAGGATCAGGCGCAGGCGGATGAGATCCGCAAGCAATTAGGGCTTTGATCGTGAATGAACCAGGTTTCTTCGCGAACTCTTTGGAGTATGAGACCGCCGAGCCTCGGCTGTTATTCGGTTGGCTATTCTTTTGTCTGGGACACAAAAGAATAGCCGAAGAAAAAGTCACCGCGAATCAAGCCTCATGGCAGTAACCCCACGCCGCCGTGATTCGCGGACCCCTCCTCGAAACCCGTGGAGTGGGCGGATCCAACGCCTCTATTAAATAGAGAAGCAGCCCTTCGCGGCTGCGGTACTATTTGCTTATCCGTACATCACGAATCCTGCAACGAGTCCGACGTAGACCAGCGCAAGGACACAACCAAGTAGCAATCCTTTTCCGAGCCAGCGATGGATATTTGAGAGTGCCAGGAAGAGGAATGTTCCGAACGTGAAGTAAAGGACGAGTGACGACGTGAAGAGTTCATCCACAAACGGGAGCGTTGGAAGTCTTCCCGTTGATGAGAGGAAACCAAGTGCGTAGATGACACCGTACCAACCAAGTAACCAGCCCGCAAAAATGCGCAGCGTGTCCATGAGCGGTGCGTAGGCGCCGTCCTCTGTGACGGAGATGTCCATTGTCTTTGCTTTCTGTCCGCTCCAGGGGAGGGGGGTCGTTCGTTCGCGCACATCTTCGACCATGAGTCCCTGACGACGCAGAGCCTCGCGAGCAAACTCCGGAGAAGACGCATCAAGTGTTCCGCGCGCGTCGGATCCGTCAGCTCGTTTTGCAATGTACGCGTAGGTCGTCATGAGCAGACTATATGGTGATAAACGGCCCTTCGCAAAGCCTCGTTTACTGTGCCGGCGCTGGAGCAGCCTTCAGTTCCTGCGTCACGTAGCGAACGGCTTGTTCGAGCGATGCAGGTGCACTGATCACGATGTGGCGATTGCCGGTCCAGGCCCTCATGCCGACGACCATCGATCCCTCGATTGTGACCTGACCGTCCGTTCCGCTGAGCGCACCCATTTCGAGGGTGACGACAAACGGACCATCACCGAGAGTCTCCAATTCAGATGGACCCACTTCGACGTGCCATGCGCTGCTCGACGTTGCACCGAACGACTTGTACCACCAGTTCTTGTGAACGGGGAAACAGAAGGCGACGTGCGACGGAGCGCAATATTGCTGTGTCCAGTTTGCAGGAGACATGTTCGCTTTCGCCATCACTGCGGCTTTCGCGGCGTTCGCATCTTCGCTCGCAGCGGAGGAAGCGGCTGCAACGGAAGCGACAGATGCAACAGAGGAAGCGGGGAGCGGTGCGACAGATGAACGTGCGATGGATGATGCGATTCTCGACGCCGTCATGGCGGATGCAACACTGCTCGCTACAGTTTCAGACATCACACTCGAAGCGGCATCACTCGACATGATGGAAGAAGCTTCGGAGCTCTGTTCCAATGAGGAGATGCGTTCGACGCGCATGAGAATGCCGCCGGCCTCGACCGTTGGTCGCGTTGCGCCGAATACTTCCACCTCTACATTGAGGTAGTCGTCGAGCACGAGACCATTGCCAATGAGAAGGACGAATCGTCCGTCTTCGAGCATCAGCTTGTGCGTTCCTTCCATATAGATGCTCGCGCCGAGCGGAAGGACGCGTCCTTGGTAGACGACGTTATTCGTTTCCACGATGGGGGTTTCGTCCGTAGGCACTTCATCTGGAGTCGTGCCAAACCACGTGCAACCGGCAAGTGGAATGAGGAGAAACGAGGCGATGATTGCTTTGCGCATAGCGGGAGAAAGGGAGTCGTGAGTATACGCTACAGCGCTAAAACCGCAAGGCGCTGATTGGCACTTTGTCGCTAGGGACAACAATTTTTAGAGGCTTTAAGGGTTCTGGCATTCATTGACAAATATATAGTTTTATAGGATAATCTTTGATAGTAAAGATTGAATACCAAATCATAAACCCGCACCCTTGATTTTCTTTCAACCTTCAGGCAAGTAAGCCGAAACATTCTTCCCCATGCATGTCACCGATCGAACACCAGCATCCTGAACCAGAGTCCGTCGAGGCGCGTGATCACTCCGTTGATTATGCAGAAGAGCGAGCGAAAGTAGCTGAACTCTTGTCGCGTCGTGGATTTCTGCGAACGGGTGCTCTTGTCACTGGAGCTGCGATTACGGCGCTCCTCATGAGCGATGCCCCGCTTGTTGCCGAAGATCGACACATGCTCGAACAAGCGTTGGAACAAGAGAAGGACAAGATGTGGAGAGAGCAGCAAGGAACATATGACAAATATTCCAAACTAGAGACGCAGATGGCGGAAAAACTATTCACGCCAATAGAGTTTGCTGAATTGTTCCGTGGAGGCGACATGTACATCACCTGTGTCGATGAACGCATTACCATTCAGAAAGACGGAGACAAAGTCGCGATTGCAGGCAGCACTATTCTCCTGGAAGGAAAGGAAATGGACGAGTTCGCTCGCAAGTTGCTTGCATCCGGACGCAAGATCGGATCGGTGACGTATCACGAAGGCTGCGGAGCTTGTCAGATCTTCGTTGGTCGATTGAAGGAATCTCTCGAACGCATCCGACCCGAATTTGGCCCTGAGCCAAAGGTTCCAGAGCCAGAAGAGGTTGGTCGTCGGACGGCGGAAAAGCTTTGTACGAAGTTGGGTATGAAAGCGGGTCCCATGCGCATTGGATTCGACGGCAAGCCGTCGCACATGGAGGGAAGCCCCAAGTTCCACGACGCTCGCCGAGTGGCAATCGACACCGTTGGAACATTCAATTCCGGCCATGCGTTCGAAATAACAGCTGCGTACTACCCAAATATCGATGCCGTCGTGAGTGACCTTGAAGTGTGTATTAAAATTGCACTGGGTAACCACGGCATGGGCGCTGAGCGATTCATGAAGGAACCGTTCCAGATCGTGCTCGTCCAAGACCCGCGCAACCCGCGCTATTCGATGGACATCAAGCGCGCAATCCAGCCGCTCTTGCTCAAGTACGCCGATACGACAAAGCTCTTGATCATTACGCCTCCAAAGGAAAATCTTCCGAAGCTTCCAGAGGAAAAGAAGGACGCCATCAAACCAAACGGCGCCGCGAATCCTCATGTACCGATGCCCCAGTCGTATCATGTGGAGTTCAATGGTGTGAATGGAGTCATGAAAGCCGTTCCCGCCGAAGACATCGCGACCAGAGTGAAGGGTCTCCGCTACGAGTTCTCGCCTGAAGAATCTCACGAAGAAGTCGCGGCGTAACGAGGAATTGCAAAAATTCTTCCGGTTGCCTTTTTCTTCTGCTTCCCACACGGCATACTCCCTCTGGTGGGATGGCAGAGTTGGTCGATCGCGCCTGACTTGAAATCAGGTAGACCCTCACGGGTCTCGTGGGTTCGAATCCCACTCCCACCGCCACTTTTTTTGAGATCACTTTCCAATCATGCGCCGATACTCGTCCAGAGTGTAACGCACGGAGACGAATAATTTGTCGGGTACTGCATTGAGCGGTAACCATTCCCACTTCTCCCAGTCTTCTGATGCATCGAGTTGTGGTTCTCCTGCGAGAGTAACAAGGAGTCCGATACCGATGTAGTGGTTTCCAAATTCAAAGTTCTCATGCGCTCCCAGATGCTTGATCGATTCGATGTCCGTCTTGAACAGCTCTCGCACGTTGCGACGAGCCGCATCATCAATCGCTTCTTGAAAGAGGATGTCATTTCCGGGGATTCCCCAAAGTTTCTCCTGCCCTTGTTCCCATTTCGATGATGGCAATCCGAGGAGAACCTTACCATCACGAACGATCAGCAGATCCACGTTCACACACGGTTGCCGCTTCGAAGTATTCTCACTCATCGCTTGCTTGCAGAGATTCATCGAGGAGTCTCTTCAATTCATCATCCCCTGGAAGTTTCTCCGGCGGCACTGTGCGCGCTTTCCAGAGATCACGAAGCGTTTGAAGATAGCCCTTTTCTTTCTGCAATCGTTCCAAGAAGGGGAGTGCCTGGTCGCGGAAGCGGCTGCGGCGGATGTTGTGTGTAAGCCCAAAAAGGCACGTTACGAGCGCATCTTCGCCACCGGTGACTTCCACGTGGATTTCATCATGGATCGCACCTTGAATGCTTTCGGAATCGATGCCTGCAAAGAAGAGGAGATCCTCCGCTTTCCCTGATGGATAGAATTGCGTGAGACCGATGCGGCGGAGAGAGCATGGGAGTTGGAAGTCCGCGATGACGTCTGCGACCTGCGATGCGAGCCCTCCGTCGATATTGTGATCTTCCGCGACGATCAAGTGTGTTGTTTCGAGTGCTGCTGCAATAATGGATGCTGCGTCGAGGGGGCGAATGCATGCGACATTGAGAACGCGCACGGACTTTGTTTTGTTCTCCGCCATGAACTTGTCGGCTGCTTCCACTGCAGCGTGGAGCGCGATGCCTGTTGCAAGAACCGTCACCACATCTTCCGATGTGCCTTTTCCACGAATCAGATCTGCTTTCCCGTCGAACGTGTAGCCAACGTCATAGATCGGCTCGCCCGTTGGAGTGAGCAGTTGCGGATGGTCCATGCGTGACGAGAAGACATATACGCTCGCATGGCCCTCGGCGATGATTTCCATTCCGCGTTCAGCGATTGCCGCCGCTTGGTTGCTGTCACCCGGCATCCAAATCTGCGTATGACGGAAGGGGAGATTCAAATAGTTCTGTTCCTGGTGTGTTTCGCCGTCTTCACCAACAGAGACGCCTGCATGCGTGCAATCGTGAATAACGCCGCACCGTGTGTGGCCGCAGTTAATGTCGATGAGGCGTGCACTCGCGCGCGCTTCGTTCGTTCCGAATGCTGCGAAGGTATATGTCACAGGGAGAAGCCCCGCTTGGCGCATACCTGCTGCCATCATGTACATGTTCGCTTCTGCCACTCCAACGTTAATGACGCGCGTGGGGAATTCTTTGAGCAACTTGTCGAAACCTCCCGATGCGCCGAGATCGGCGTGTAGCACAATGATGCGCTCGTCGTTCTTCATGAGGTTTTTCAAATGCACCGCGCCAAAGTCTTTACGCGCTGCGCCTTTCTCCTTTGAAATGGCTCGCACGTATTCTTTTGGAGGAGAGAAGGGGAGTACGATGTCCGTCACAACGAGAGATTTCTCAGTTACGCGCTTCAGTTCTTCCTTCCTGTGTGGCTCATACACCGTCTTCAATTCATCGAGTGGCGGAAGTTCCGCGATTGCCTTCTCGGACTCTTCTTTGCTGAGTGGTGAGCCATGGTAATTTTTTGCGCCCGTGTTGCTTCCTTCTTCCATAAATGAAATGCCGTAGCCCATCGTTGTGTAGTAACAGATGAATGTCGGCCTCCTCGATGTTGAGAGTTTGTCTGCTTCCTCTAATGCGGCACTCACTTGCGCAGGATCGTTGCCGTTTTGTACTTCGATGACGTTCCAACCACATGCTTCTGCAATCGACGCCATGTCCGTTGCGAATGATTTACTCGGAAGATCCGAGAGTTGAATGTCGTTCCAGTCGCCGTGCACGACGAGATTGTCGAGCTGCAAATGCGATGCGAGCCGGAATGCTTCAAGCACCTGTCCTTCTTGGCTGTCGCCATCCGCGAGGAGCACATCGACCATGCCCGGCTTATTCTGGAGTTTGAGTCCAAAGGCCGTTCCCAACCCGTGGCTCACGCCTTTACCGAGGGGTCCCGTTCCAAACGGAATATCACCAATGCCCGCTTCGACGTGACCAGGAAGACCGGACGGAATGCGGAAGGTTTCGATGATCTTTTCCGGGGATGCGAGGCGAACGTCGGCTCCGTTTCGACCGAACATCCACTGAAGACCATATGCGAGAAGACTCAGATGTCCTGCGGAGTAGCGGAGCGGCTGATCGATTGAAGGATCGCGTCTCTTTGTGACAAGGTACGCGAAGGTGAAAGACGAAAGCGGTCCGCCGGGATGTCCAGAACTGTGCGCCGTTGGAGCTTTTGCACACAAATGGCACATAATCTTATGTGCCGCGTCGTAGGCGATTTGATCGTCTTTCGAAAGTGCTTTTCCTTCGCTCGGTCCGATCCACAAACGCTTTCCCTGCGGAAAGGTTTTTGCAATGCGCTGAAGAGAGGCAGGTACGTCCGTTGTAGGTTTGCCTTTCAAGGAGGAGGGTTCTGGGCGATTCGTCATGGGCTATAGCCTACTCAACTTCCTGATGTTGCAGAAGGGAAAACAGGGGGATAGAGTGCCGCGCTATGAGCCTGGAATCATCTCCCGAACAGGCACGATTGTTTCGCCTCATTACAGCGGCGGAAGAGCAGGCAGATCAATTCTGTCGAAGATACG
>CAZBSN010000038.1:0-7341 GCA_964494435.1 uncultured Candidatus Peribacteria bacterium
TTCCTCGTAGCCGACGTAGCCGGCTGTGGTGCCTGTGAGACGTGAGACGTTGTGGCGTTCCATGAACTCCGACATGTCGATCTTCACGAGCGCGTCTTCGCGGTTGAAGACTTCGCGTGCGAGCGTGCGAACGAGCTCTGTCTTTCCGACACCCGTTGGCCCCAGGAAGAGGAACGAACCGATCGGACGCTTGCTGTCGGCGATGCCGACGCGGGAGCGGCGAATGGCGCGCGCGACCTTCTTGATCGCGTCGTCCTGGCCAATCACGTGTTCTTTCAAATGCAGTTCGAGGTTCGCGAGGCGCTTTGCTTCGGGCTTCAGAAGCTTCATGACCGGCACACCCGTCATGCGAGCGATAACCGTGGCGATGTCGTCGGCGTCGATCGACACCGGCGTGCGAGAATCACCGTCGGAGGCTGCGAGGAGCCTGTCGCGCCGTTCCTTCAAGTCTTGCTGCTCTTGTTTCAGCTTCAACGCTTGGTGGTACTTCTGTTCCTTCACGGCGTCTTGCTGCTTCACCTGGAGCTGTTGGAGCTTCTGTTCGACTTGTGCGAGCTCTGGTGAGCCGCGTGCGTGCTGCAAACTCTTGCCGGCCATCGCTTCGTCCAAGACGTCGATCGCCTTGTCTGGCAGGAAACGTTCTGTGATGTAGCGCTTGCTCAGATGCACAGCTGCTTCGAGAGCTTCGTCCGAGATGGCGAGGTGGTGAAAGTGTTCGAACGACGCCTTGAGTCCGTGGAGGATCTGAATGGAGTCGGGGATTGATGGTTCATCGACTTGGATCGGTTGGAATCGACGTTCAAGAGCACGGTCTTTTTCAATCGTGCGATATTCGTCGAGCGTCGTTGCGCCGATCACTTGGATGCCCGCGCGGCTGAGAGCCGGCTTCAAGATATTGGCTGCATCGAGCGATCCTTCCGCGCTGCCTGCTCCCACAACCGTGTGCAACTCGTCGATGAAGAGAATGACGTTGCGATCACTGCTCGTTGCTTCCTTCAAGATGTCGTCGAAGCGCTGTTCGAATTCTCCGCGGTACTTCGTTCCTGCGACGACGGAGCTCAGGTTCAAGACGAGCACTGTCTTGTTTTTAAGTGCGTCCGGAACGAGTCCCTTTGCGATGCGCTGTGCGAGACCTTCGACGATGGCGGTCTTACCGACGCCCGGTTCACCGATGAGCACCGGGTTATTCTTCGTCTTGCGATTCAAGATGTGGATGACGCGTTCGATCTCCTTATCGCGTCCGACGATCGGATCGATCTTTCCTTCCTTCGCTTTCGCGACGAGGTCATCCGTGAAGTAGTCGAGGGCGGGAGTCTTGCTGTTTCCGTCTGCGCGTCGCTTCTTGAGTCCTTCCGGTTCACCGTTCACCATCCCCGGCTGCATGCCGGAAATGGCTCCCTGGAGCCCTTGGAAGAATGCTTCGAGCGATTGCTCGACGCTCCTATTCTGTTGTCTGAATTGGCTGATTTGTCCGAACATGTCTTCGACGTGCATCTTCAACGCGTCGGGATCGACCTGCATACTTTCGAGGAGCACCGTTGCGCCGCTCTTGCCGCTCGATACGAGGGCATAGAGCAGGTGTTCCGTTCCGACGTTCGCGTGGCGGAACTTGTGCGCCGTCACGACCGCTTGTTCGATGACGGTGTGGAGGAACGTTGAAAGACCGTGCTTCACGTGCTTTCCTTCGATGGATGCTCCCTTGCTCGCTTTGAGCAGTATCTTCACGTTCTCCAGTGTCACGCCTGCACCTGTAAAAATGGAGAAGGCGAGAGACTTGGGGATCGAGAGGAGGCCGAGCAACAAGTGCTCGGTGCCGATGTACTGGCTCTGCATTGCTTTCGCTTCCTGCTCTGCAATTTGGAGAGCGAGCTTGGCGTTGGGGGTGAAGCGATCGAAGGGTTGCATAGAAGAGAGGGGATTATCACTCTAGCATAGCGAGTGCTAATGCGTCGAGTGTTCTGGAAAGTATATCAGTGAAGTGTGTGTTGACCGAGTGACAGACTGGTCCTTCTTCATGTGTACTATGTTAATTCGTATACAAAAGTTGTACAAACATGATGAGTGGCTTCAAAAAGAAACAGTGGGATAACACTGTGGAAAACCCTGTGCGATGGTCGGGAAGTGCAAAAAGTCGATATACGAAGTTGGATCAACCTCGCACTCGCTGACTGCGCCAGTCTTCGAGGAAGATTGTGACGATGGTCGTGACCGGCACTGCGAGGAGTAATCCGAGCACCGGATGGAGAATTTCAGGGAAGCTGAGACCGGCGATCATCGCGCAGATGATGGCGATCGGGGAGAGGCCCACGGCTCTGCGCATAACGAGCGGAACGAGGAGGTTGTTCTCACACCATTGAATGACGTAGTAGACGCCCGCGATGATGAGTGCCCAGAGGAACCCGCCTTCAGTGAGACCGATGAGGACGGCAGGCACTGCTGCAATGAACGGTCCAATGTAGGGGATGAACTCGGTGAAGCCTGCGAGGACCGCGAGGGTCGCTGCGTACTCTTCCATGCCGAGGATGAGGAGCGCGATGTAGACCAAGAGACCAATGCAGAAGCCGAGGACGAGCTGACCGCGCGCCCATTGACCGATCTTGTGATGGACCGCTTCGGTTTTATCGTCCAAGTACATACGGCTGCCAGACGTCAGGAAACCTCGCACCCACTGGCGCACGTTCTCCCTCTCCATCTGGATGAAGAAGGCGAGCACCAACACGACGATGAGCTGTGCGAAGAATCCGGCGACTGATCCTGCGAGACGTGTGAAGAACACAACGGAACCAACTCCCACGGACGATGCATTCTCACCGAACGTTCTGAGAGCATCTGCGAACTTCTCAATCGAGAGATCTTGGAGTGTCGCTTCGATGAGTTTCGAGAGATCCGCATTCACATCAGCCGGCACGAGCGGCAACGACAATTGGGGATCGGCGAGGAATCGGTTTACTTCGTCATTCAAGAGGAAAGCGATCTGCTGAATCTGTGTGGCGACGATTGGGATGAGGGAGATCACCAGGAAGAGGAAGACGAGCACGGCAAACACGTAGTGCACGAGAATACCGATACCGCGCGGCACGCCCCATCGCTCCATCAGGCGCACGCCCGGATCAATGACCGCAGCGATGAAGAATCCAAGACCAAGAAGAATAATCACGTCTTTCAGCCAGACGAGGAGTGCGAGACCAACGGCGATCGCCACAATGACGAATGTTGCTTGTGCGACCGACGCAGGGGAGAACCGCACCGTCAGGCTTGCATCGTCTGCATCAGCAGAGACAGGCTTTGCCGACAGTGGTTCTGACGTCGAACTCTTCTTCTGACGTCGCTGCAGTTCTTCTGACGCTCGGTGCAGCAGGTCCTGCGCTTTCTTTCCGAGAACACGGAATGACGTGAAGGCCTGTGGAGGTTTGGAGCGAGCCATAGATTAACCGGCGACGACGTAGAGGATGAGATTGTAGATGACGTACGCGCACGCCGTGACGATGAGTCCGATGATAGACCACCAGATGCGCTCTTTCCCCTTGCCGGTATCGCCCTCCAGTGACCCTGTCGCAAGCTCGTATCCCCCGATCATCACATTAATGACGAACGCTGCGCCGACGAATCCCATCACGAGTTGGACGATGTGTCCGATGAAGACGGGAATGCACGCTGCTTCAAGACGACCTGTTTGAAAGTCACAACCAGGCAGTTCGTCCTCTCCAAGGATAAGGCCAGGTTCGACGGGTACCGCTGCCATCGCCGAGAGAGGCAACAGAAGAAGTATGAGGAGCATCCAACGCAGGCGCATGTGCGCAGTGTGTCGCTCCGGGACTCGAGATTCCACTTGGTTTGGCTGTTTTGCCTCGCCCGTCTGTGTACAATGTGGCGCACTTACACTTCACATGTCTTCTTTCTCCTGGTCAACGGCTCCGTGTCCGATGGTGTCCCTCGCTCCCATGGCGGGCGTCACAGACGCGTCGTACCGTCAGCTCATCAAGCGCATTGCGCCTGAGGTGATCGTGTACACGGAATTCCTCAGTACCGACGCACTAGCGTATGGCGGGAAGAAAACCATGTCGATGATGGCGTTCGATCCTGCGGTGGAGCGTCCGTTCATCGTCCAAGTCTTCGGCGACACGCCGGAGCATTTCCTCATGGCGGCGAAGGTCATTGAGCAAGCGGGCGCCGACGGCATCGATATCAACATGGGTTGCCCCGCGGCGAAGGTCGTATCAAGTTGTCATGGTGCGGCGCTCATTCGAAAGCCGGAACTTGCGGCGGAGCTCGTGCATCAAACAAAGAAAGCAGTGTCGATCCCAGTCTCGGTGAAGACACGCCTCGGATGGGACACGGCGGACACCCTCATCTCGTTCTGCAAAGGACTCGAAGAAGCGGGAGCTGATGCGTTCGCGATCCACGGTCGCCGGTACTGCGACAAGTTCACGGGCAAAGCCGACTGGAGCCAAATCTACGAACTCAAGAAAGCGGTGAAGGTTCCGGTCATGGGCAACGGCGACATCATGTCGGGGAAGGACGCGGTTGAAAAATTGGGCAACCTCGACGGCGTCATGGTCGGTAGGGGAACATTCGGCAATCCATGGGTGATGCGCGAAATCTGCGACGCGCTTGCGGGGAAAGAGATCCCCGTGTTGCCGAAGACATTCCTTGAGAAACTCCCCATGATCCTCGAGCACTGTGAGATCTCGGTTGCGGTCAAAGGCGAGCGACTGGGGATGCTGGAGATGCGACGACACCTGAGCAGCTACGTGAAAGGATTCGACGGTGCGTCGGATCTGCGCGGCAAGCTTGTCCGCGTTGAGACGCTCAGCGAAGCGAAGTCACTGCTTCTTTCTGCGGCTTAAGCAATTACATCTTTGTTCAGATCCAGTCCTTCCTGCGAGGGCCTGCGAAGTCTCTCAAGGAGTTCTTCTCGGACGTACTCCATGTCGAGAGCGACCACTGGTTGCCGTGCTGGGGTTGCTTCGCGCTCTTGTGCTGCAAGCAAGTCATGAACCAGTTGCTCTTCCATAGAAGGGCCTGCTGGCTTCGGTGCAATCACCGACGCTTCTCGTGCGAAGTCGTCCGATGTTGTTGTATCTACTACTGACATAGAAGTGGAAGAAAAGAATTAACGAGTCACGCGAATGCCCGGACCCATTGTCGGGGCGATCGTGATCGAGGTGATGTAGGTCGACTTGATGCCAACAGGCTTCGCTTCGTCGAGCGCGGAGAGAACGGCGTCCAAGTTTTCCTGAAGCTTCTTGCCGCCGAAGGAAATCTTGCCGAATGGCACGTGGATAATGCCGGCCTTGTCCATCTTGCACTCGATGCGTCCTTTCTTGAGTTCCGCGATCGTGCGCTTGAGGTTGTCCGTCACGGTTCCAGCCTTTGGGTTTGGCATGAGGCCTTTCTGTCCGAGGATCTTTGCGACCTTACCAAGGTTCTTCATGACTTGAGGAACGGCAACTGCAACGTCGAAGTCGAGCTTGCCGCCTTCAATGTCCTTTATGAGTTCATCCAGCCCGACGATGTCGGCTCCCGCTGCCTTTGCATCTGCCTCCATTGCTTCTGGAACGAACGCAGCGATGCGGACGTTCTTCCCCGTACCGTGGGGGAGTGCGACCGTGGTGCGAACCAACTGATCCGCCTGCGTCGTGTCGGCGTTGATGCGCACGTGCACCTCAGCCGTTGCGTCGAACGTTGCCGTCGACACCTGCGTCAAAAGTTCCGCAGCGTCCGCGACGGAGTAGCTGGGCTGTGTGATCTTTGCGGCGGCTGCCGTGTACTTCTTGCCGCGACTTCCGAGACCGGATGAACCGCGTTCCTGCGTAGGCTTGTTGGATGATTTCTCGGACATGGGATTGGGGGGAATGTGGTAGTGGCGCCCGGCTTCGTCATGGACTATGCCGTGGCTCCCACAAAAGTGGGCCGTATTGTGCAGAGGAAAAAGGAGAGACGCAAGAGAAATCTCAGCCTAAAACACGACAATACAGCCCCTAAACAGGATGTCAGGTGGTATTACCGCTTCTTGGTCGACTTCGACTTCTTCGCGGCGCTCGATACAGGAACCAGCGTGCGAGTCGTCACTGTGCCTCCGCGCTTGGGTCCGCTCGTGAACCAGCTGAGCAAGAGACCGTAGACGAGCATCGTGACGTGCGTCATCGAGACCATCGTGTCGGTGCCCGCTCCGAGTGCTCCGAGGACGATCGAAAGGAGGAGCGAGAGAGCGGAGAAGATCGTGACGAGAAGTCCGATCAGTTTCCAGGTGTAGAAGAAGAGTGCTCCCGCGACTGCCTTCGATGCTGCATCGATGTGTCGGAGCTTGCCGTCGTTCCAGAGGAGCAGGAGCCCGCCGATTGCGAACACAAAGAGGAGAGCGATGTAGGAGACGTTCTCGATTTCCTGTCCCGATAGGACCGCTTGCACCACCGGCACGCCTCCTGCCGTGAGAAGGATGACGCCCAGCGATTGCGCGAGGTAATGGTATGCAGCCGCTGCGGTGTGCCACGCGTGACCTCCGCGAAGCATGCCCGGAACGGCGAAGAGCGCGATGAGCGCGAGTGCCGCGATGGGCAGACTCATGCCGTACGGCAAATTAATATTCTGGAAGAATGAATCGAGGGACGATGGAAACATAGCGGTGGCGGGAGATGAGGTGATTAGAGTACGTCATGTCCCATCCATCACGCACTTAAAAGCCGTTGCGGGCTTTTCGCACTGTGATGCGCTGATAAATGCTCACTCAACGGTCACACCCATGTTTCGAGCTGTTCCTGCGAGCGTATTCATCGCTGCTTGAAGGTCCGTCGTGTTCAAGTCCGGCATCTTCTGCTTCGCGATTTCTTCGAGATCCTTCTTCGAAATCTTGCCGACTTTGTTCTTGTTCGGCTCGCCGGATCCCTTCTCGATCTTCGCTTTCGCTTTGATGAGCTCGCTTGCTGGAGGTTGCTTCGTGATGAACGTGAACGAACGATCATCGTAGACCGTGATCACGACTGGGATCATCTGTCCCATCTGGTCCTTCGTTGCTGCGTTGAACTGCGTGCAGAATCCTTGGATATCAACACCCGCCTGACCGAGCGCCGGTCCGAGTGGAGGCGCAGGATTGGCTTGCCCACCGCGGGCAACGACTTTGACGACCTTTTTAATGTTCTTAGCCATGGGGAGTTGAAAGTGCGGGTAGGGTACGGACGGAGCGAGGGGCTGTAAAGAGTAAAAGGCACAGAATACAAGGGAAATGAGGAGAATGCTGATTTTTAAGGGGAGGATTTCGAGGAACTCGAAGACTTCGAGGAAACAGCTTCCTCGATATCGTCGTAATCCTCGACGTCGTCGAAGTCCTCCGTCTTACTTCGT
>CAZBSN010000039.1:0-7338 GCA_964494435.1 uncultured Candidatus Peribacteria bacterium
AGGCTGCAATCAGCTCCTGGAGCGAGAAAAGCTCCTGTGTCGTTCCGGGATTCCAGCCAAGCAACGCAACGAAGTTCACGAGCGCTTCTGGTAAATATCCTTTCGTCACATACTCATCAACCGAGACGTCGCCCTGACGCTTACTCAACTTTGAGCGATCACTATTCAGAAGAAGCGGCACGTGCGCGTACTGCGGAGCCGTCCATCCAAGAATCCGGAATAGCACGATATGTTTTGGTGTTGAGCTCAACCATTCTTCTCCTCGAAGCACGAGATCGATCTTCATCGCGTGGTCGTCCACGACGTGCGCCAAGTGATATGTCGGGAATCCGTCGCTCTTTAAGAGCACCTGGTCGTCCACATCGTGGCTCTGGAAGGACATGGGACCGCGAATGGCGTCGTCCCAGGTGATCGCCTCGCGCTCCGGCATCTTCAAGCGAATCACGTATTCCGCTCCGTCCTTGAGGAGCTTCTCCGTTTCTTCTTTCGGGAGCGTGAGCGAATTGCGCATTCGCATGCGTACACCGGCATCGTACTTCGGCGCGGGATTGCCGGCCTTTTGCTCTGCGTCACGCATGGCGTCGATGTCTTCCTTCGAATCAAACGCGTAGTACGCATGTCCACTCGCGATTAATGTATCGGCAGCCTCTTTGTAGAGCTTCAGGCGATGCGATTGGATGTACGGACCGAAGTCTCCCTTCTGCGTCACGACTCCGTTCTCCATCATCACGCCTTCGTCTGGATCGACTCCAGCCCAATGCAGCGCGCGGATGATCTGCTCAATTGCACCCGGCACTTCGCGCGTCTTATCCGTGTCCTCGATGCGCAAGAGGAATGAGTCCTTCGTCTTCTTCGCGAGCAGGTAGGAGTAGAGCGCCGTCCGGAGGCCTCCAATATGGAGGGAGCCGGTGGGGGATGGGGGATAACGCGTCCGCATGGATACGCAGCATACCCGACCATCTTCCTGGTACGAAAAAGGCGGCCGAAGCCGCCTTCTAGAATCACAGGGAGAGCTTACTGAACTTCGACCGTGTACGTGATCGGCGTCAGCGGAAGGTCATTGCGGTCGCGCTCCACGGTGGCGATGCGATCAACAACGTCGAGTCCTTCCGTCACCATGCCGAAGGCTGTGTGGCGGCCGTCGAGCCAGTCTGTGGCACCCGCCTGCACAATGAAGAACTGGCTGCCGTTCGTGTCAGGTCCGCCGTTCGCCATGGCGATCACTCCGCGGACCAGCTTCATGTCGTTGATTTCATCCTCGAACGTCTTGCCGTAGATCGATGCGCCACCGGTGCCGTTGCCGTTCGGGTCGCCGCCTTGGATCATGAACGTCGGGATCACGCGATGGAACGTGAGGCCGTTGTAGTAGCCGGACTTGGCGAGGGTCACGAAGTTCGTGACGGTCTTCGGAGCCTTGTCGGCGTCGAGCTCGAGCGTGATGTCACCGAGGTTCGTCTTCAAAACAGCCGTGTGCTTGCCTGTGAGCATTACGCCGTCGAAGCCTGTGGGAACGCTGCCGTCTGTAGAGGGAGTCATAGTGGAGGGCGTGCAGCCAATAAGGAGCGCTAACGCGAAAAGCGGGATGAGGAACTTGTACATAGTTGCCACACGCTACTTACGGCTTTCTTTTCGCGCAACCGATTGGACCACTGTCTCGGCGATGAGTCGAGCGGCTTCCGTGCGGAGAGTGAAACGCCCGCGCTCGGCCAACGTTTCCATTCGCTTTTGATCGGCGATGGTCGAACGCACCAGCGACGGAAGTTCCGCCCGCAGATTTTCCTGCGTACAGACGATCGCAGCTCCCGCTGATTGCATCGCTTCTGCATTTTTTACTTGGTGATCACCTGCGAGTCCACGAATGGGAACGAGAATCATGGGGATGCCGCATGCACTGAGCTCCGCGATGCTGCCGGCTCCTGCTCTGCTCACTGCAAGATCTGCGCACGCATATAAATGAGGAAGCGTGTCGGTTGCAAATGGCGCTGCGAAGTAGCCGCTCTTCTTCATGCTGTTTTCTTTTCCTTCTCCTGTCAGGTGAATGATGTCGCAGGTCGCAAGCACCTCATCCAGCGCCGCCAGGACAGCGTTATTGATCGCTTGCGCACCCTGACTGCCGCCTATCACGAGGAGGATTGGTCTGCTTCCCGAGAGCCCCGTCAGTTGCAGCCCCTTCTCTCGCATCCCATTCACGATCCGCGAACGGACTGGATTACCTGTCGCAAAGGAGCGATTCGTCATTGAAGCCTGTATAAAGCCAAGACAGACCTTCGTCGCCATCATGGACACGATGCGGTTTGCCCAGCCCATCACTGCGTCCGATTCGTGGAGAACGATCGGGATCTGCCTCATCCATGCAACGAGCGACACGGGAACACTCACGGCGCCACCCTTACTGAAGATCACATCCGGACGCACGGCGTTTAAAATCCGCGCACTGCGAAACATCGCGAGCACAAAGGTCCACGGAAGCGAGAGCGATCGTCGCGGAAGCGGGAGGATGTATGACGCAACGTTCTCACTCTGAAGAAACGCGCTGTCGCCTGGACGATCAGAACACACGACAGACACTGTTGCATTCATCTTCATGAGCTCTTCTTTCACAGCAACGATCGGAGCAAGGTGTCCGACTGATCCTCCGCCGACGCACAGAACGGTGAGTGTCATAAAAGGTCAGATCTTCAACCACGTCGTACGACGAGGACGCCTCTCAGCGAGAACGCCTTCAGTCGAGTGCATGGAAATGTTGAGCAGGATGCCGACCGCCGCGAGGAGCGTCACGAGAGAGGAGCCGCCGTAGCTGATGAACGGCAATGTGAGTCCCGTGAGAGGGAACAGCGACAAGTTGATCGCGATATTGAGCGCACTCTGGAATCCAATCCACGTCGTGATGCCTGCCGCGACAAGGAAGCCGAAACGATCGGGAGCCTCGCGCGCCACTTTGAATCCACGGACAATGAGCAGCCCGTACATGCCAAGCACAATGAGCAAGCGGAAGAAGCCGAGCTCCTCCGCCATCGCCGCGAAAATCATGTCGGCTTGGACCTCCGGCAAATAACCGAACTTCTGAATCGATTTTCCGTAGCCCACGCCGAACGGTCCTCCGCTTCCAACTGCGATGAGTGATTGGATGATCTGGTATCCGGCACCCTCACGCAGGCTGGGGTCTTCGGTGTTGAGGAGGAGCTTAAAGAATGCATCGAAACGCTCTCGCACGTACTCCTTACTGAGGATCATAGGGAGACCAACAACCGCTGCGAGCGAGCCGCCAAGGAGGAGGTGAAGAATGTTTCCTCCGGCAATGAAGAACATCGTGGCCGCAATGGCCGAGAGGACGAGGAACGATCCCAGGTCCGGCTGGATTGCCACAAGGAAGGTGGAGAGCAGAAGGAGAATAACGAATGGCATGAAGCCTTCTCTAAACGTCGCGATGAGCTGCTCGCGTTTTTGCAGCCACACCGCCAAGTAGAACACGAGCGTGATCTTCAAGAACTCCGACGGCTGCACCGACACTCCTCCAATAATGAGCCAGCTTCGCGCCGTGCCGTAGTCGTTGCTCAGCATTGGGATGAAGACTGCGATAAGGAGAATGATCGTGATGAGGAACAGCGGTCTCGCGAGCTTCTCCCACACGCGATAGGGGATCGTCGCCGTGATACCCATGACAATAAATCCAACGAGCACGTGGATCGCCGATCTCCACAGGAAGAGAGAGTTGCTCGGATCATCGCGCGTTCCCGCTTCCACCAACCGTTGTGTCAGCTGAAAGCTCTTAAACACAGACACGCTCGCGATCATTGCAAGACCGAAGAGCGTGAGCACCACGACAACGCCGAGGAGGAGCAGGTCCATTCTCCGAAACATGAGGCCGCCAGCATAGCAGACGGCGGAGGAGGGTCGTGGTAGCCTCTCCTCGTGCCGATTTTGCTCTCCACCATCGTGATTTCCTGCATTGCGGGGTACACCGCTGCGTGGATTGCGACGACTTTTTTGCGTTCTCCTCTATACCTCCTTGGTTCATGGGCTCGTCTGGAGCTCGTACAGAACCCCGGCATCGCGTTCGGGCTTCGTATTCCTTCGCCATGGCAAGAAATCCTCATTCTCGTCGCGCTGGCCGTCATGCTCTTCGTTGCACGGAAATCTCGGACGGTGCTCTCGCAGGTGGGATATGGGCTCATTGTGGGCGGAGCGCTCGCGAACGTCATCGATCGATTGCCTGATGGATTCGTGACGGATTACTTCGCTGTCGGTACTTTCCCCATCTTCAATGTTCCAGACAGCTGCATCACGATCGGCGTCGCGTTGATTCTTGCCGAAAGCATGATTCTCGTTTCTCGTAACAGGTAGAAACGTTCTCTTGCATGCAGAGCATGTTCCAGTACTATTCCTTGCCTACAGAGCAGGTTTTGGGTACAATCTTTTGCCCCTTTTGACTGTTATGCCGTATGTTTTTGTTCTCATCGGCTCGCTCGTTGCATTGTGCGCGATCGTGGGATTCAGACTCCTTCTTCGACAACGCACCGTGCGCCGTTTTGTGCGAAGCGTGCAGCAGAGGTTCGAAGCGGCTGAAGAACGGGGAGCGGTATTGGTCGAAGAGAAGGTGGTGGAGCGCCCAAAGAAAAATCCACGAACATCCGCCATCGAATTACAGCAAGTACGCTCTCTTCTCCGCACTGCAGAGAAGGCGATTGCTCAGAATAAGATTGAGGAAGCAGAACGCCTCCTCATCCAAGCACTCACTATCCACCCGCACGCACACGATGTTCGTGCACAGCTTGCGAAGCTCTACCTCACGACGCAGCGCGAATCGAAAGCGGAGGCGATGTATAAAGAACTCCTCCAGCACTGCGACGACGTGTCGTTCCACGCAAACCTCGGGCTCTCGTACTACCGTCAGGGCAAATACGTCGACGCGTGTTATGCGTACCAGGAAGCGCTGAATCGCGACGCGAAGAATCCAGAGCGTTCCTCGGCGCTTGGCAGAGCCTGCATCGCGGCACAACGCTTTGAGGAAGCCGCACCACTCCTGGAGAAGGCATGCGCATTCCTCTCCAGAGACACGCAACTCCTCCATATGCTTGCCGAGTGCTATCTCCAACTCTCGAATCGTGAAAAGGCGGAAGAAACGTACCGCCGCATCAACCGCCTTGAACCGTACAACGAAGACGTGAAGACGAAGCTCCACGCGATCAGTGAAAAAGCACAGGAACCGGCGCTGACGCCTGCGCACGCCTAAAAAGCGTGAAAGACAACCCTCCGGGTTTTCTCTCACGAGCTCTCTTTCCGGCAAGGAGCGACTCCAGCGCGGGAGACCCGCGCTTCGCCGCAATTTTTTTTAATATTCTATTACTTCGACTGTTACATCTCCGTGTACTTCGGACTGACAACTGAGCCGATCTGGATCTTCCGTGACGCCCATGTTTTCCTCGCGGTCGTTTCGTGGGCTGAGGTTGTGCATGCCTTCTTTCACGTGACACATGCACGTCGTACAGATGCCGTTTCCGCCGCACGCATGCTCCATCATAATTCCCGCATCGAGTGCGATGTGGAGGATCGACTTTCCCTCCGGAGCGTCGACCTCGGTTACGGTGCCGTCAGCCTGAATAAACTTCACCTTTGGCATGGGCCGAGAGTGTAGCAGCGCCGTCCGATCCTGGTACACTCCTTGCTCCATGGCATCCTTGCTCTCCATTGCCGATCTGCACGTCTCTATCGACGAGAAAGAAGTCGTTCGTGGTCTCAGCCTCACGATGGCCAATGGCGAAGTGCATGCCCTCATGGGCCCAAACGGGTCCGGGAAGTCGAGTCTCGTGAATGCCCTCATGGGCAATCCGCGGTATGTCATCACAAGCGGTACCGTGACGTTCGACGGAAAGGATCTCCTCGCACTTCCGCCGCACGAGCGCGCGATGGCGGGACTCTTCCTCGCATTCCAGTACCCGCGCGAAATCGCCGGCGTCACGCTCCGCAATTTTCTCTTTGCTGCGCACAAGGCACAAGCAACCGCACGAAAAGAAACGCCGCTCTCTCTTCTCCAATTCCGCGATCTGCTCACGGAACGAATGAAGCAGCTCTCCATCGATCCTGAATTTGCCGAACGTTCTCTCAACCAAGGTTTCTCCGGTGGAGAGAAGAAGAAAGCAGAAGTGTTGCAAATGGATGTTCTCCGACCGCGCCTTGCGCTTCTCGATGAGACAGACAGCGGTCTCGACGTCGATGCACTCAAGATCGTTGCAGAAGGCGTACAGGCACTTCGATCGCCCAACTTTTCTGCGCTCGTCGTGACGCACTACGCACGCATCCTCCAGTATCTCAAACCCGATCGTGTGCACGTGATGGTTGCAGGAAAAATTGTCGAGAGCGGGGGAGCGGAGCTGGCGGAAAAGCTGGAAAAGGATGGTTATAAGTCGTATCTGCCAACAACGTCGATACGGCTCGACGCTTGAATCTTGTTACATCCTGATGAAAAAGACGTAGAGTAGAGTGTTATCCACTCTTCCCCCTTTGTATGGACACATCCCGTTTCACCCCCGCACACGCGATACTCGTTGCCGTCCTGATCGGCGGTGGCTTCTACGTTTATGGCAAGCACATCGATCGCCAGCCAGTTCCTCCGCAGACAGGAACAATCACCGTTTCTGGTGAAGGCAAAGTGACGGTCGCGCCTGATATCGGCGAACTTAGCTTCGGCGTCACGACGGGCGTACAAGCAACCGCGAAAGCCGCGACGGACAAGCTTAGCCGCGACATGAATGCGATCATCGCCGCAGTGAAAGCGCTCGGCATTGAAGAGAAAGACATCAAGACGGAGTCGTTCTACTTGAATCCCACCTACGACTGGACGGACGGTCGTCAGCGCCTGCGTGGATACGAAGCGACGCAGAGTCTCCGCGTGAAGGTTCGCGACCTCGACAAGGTTGGTGATGTTCTCACCGCTGCAACGAATGCCGGTGCGAACCAAGCAGGGGGTGTGACATTCACACTCGATGATCCTGAGAGCAAAAAAGATGATGCTCGTGAGAAGGCGATTAACGACGCGAAAGAGAAAGCACAAAAACTCGCTGACCAACTTGGTGAAAACCTGGGTGAAGTCTTGAACTTCCAAGAGAGCGGCAACGGGTGGTACCCACCGGTCTACATGGAGAAGCGCGAAGCTTACGCAATGGATGGTGCAGCGAACCAGGCTGCCGTGCCGCTGCCGTCAGGGGAGCAGGACATTACGGTTACGGTGACGATCACGTATGAGTTGGAGTAAACATCTCTCAGCGACACAAAGCGGCCCTTCAGGGCCGTTTTTGTTATCCACAGCGTTTCCAGAGGTTATCCACGAGTTATCCACAT
>CAZBSN010000040.1:0-7104 GCA_964494435.1 uncultured Candidatus Peribacteria bacterium
ACGGAGAACGGGACTTCACCGCCTGGTCGTCCGCCGAGCGACGTTGTTCCAAGGACGGAAATTCCTTCAGAGAAGACGGGTCTGGCGGATGTGCTCTGGCTTGAACTCGAACGCGATGTGCGAACAGTGGCACGTGAAGACGATGATCGTGCGGTGGGCTTCTTTGGGAATGTAATGCTCGCGTCGAGATCGGATTCGGCAACGTGTCTGCGGACTTGCGAAAGTGTCTTCCGCACGTAGAAACCAGGACACTCAGTCGAAAGAAGATCACCGTGTCCGACGATCGGAGACATTCTCTCGCCGTGGTACGTGACGTCATTATCGACGTCGATGTCGTAGTGGTCCGCGAGGTGATCGAGAAGCCACTGCAGGGCTTTCATTTGGTCTTGGCTTGGCTTTTCGACCTCAAAATTGCCCAGGAGGGCGATGCCGATCGTTCCGATGTTGTTGCAGTATGCGTGGCCTGCGACGACTGCATCACCACCTGCTTTTCCTTCGTAGATCTGTCCGTCTTCATCCACGAGATAGTGGTAGCCGACGTCGCCCCAGCCGCGATTCACGGCGTGGTACTTGTAGAGCGCGCGAACGCGCTCAGTTCCACTGCGATTGTCGCCGCTCACTTTGACGGCGGTGTGGTGCACGACGAGTGCTTCGATGTTTCTGCTGTATGTGTGCGGCCAGAGGAGAGTTTTTCCATCCACCGTCTTCACGGTCTTGCCTGTTGTCTTAAATTCCGCGGGGTATTTGCGCTGTGCTTCCATGCAATCCGTCTCTCGTTGCGACGCACCTTCAGCAGGGAGCGTGTCGCCATTATCCCCCTTTGCGCCGCTGTCGTTATTCGTGATTTCTCGCTCTGCATAGAGCAATTCATCGTCTGCACCCCATTGATTTCGTGAGAGAATTTTGGGCGTTCCAGGATCCGGTCCCGCGATTCTGTATGTCGCCGGGTCATCGTTCACGCGAATGGGGTGAAGCTCGACCATCGCCGTGCTCTGCACTTCGACTTCATTCGTTTTTTCTTCAAACATCACCAAATTCGATTCATGCGTTCGCGGATCTTGTTCGTCTTCGATGTGCAGCTCTTCCCACTCGCTCCATGTTCCATCACCTGTGCGATAGCGCAGCGATGTTTCATCGTCGTGTGATGCAATCGACACGCTTACTGCGTCGATCGGTTCAACGAATGTTTCAACTCTTCTTCCTTCTCCGTGCGGATGCGCGAGGAGGAGCGCTGCGATGAGAACTGACTGCACCATGGGGCCTTTCAGTGAACATGGTTTCGTACCGATCGACCATGGTCGAAACGGAGAATTGTTGCCTCGCTGCCCTTGCGCCGTTTTGGGAGAGCAAGGTTCTTATTTTTGCATCGTGAAGCCGTTTTATTGCCTTTGCCATTTCCCGGAAGTTGTCTCGATCTACTACAAGAACATCCCTGTCCTCCTTGAGGCAAGACGCAATCCCCACGGCGTCTGTCACAACGCACGGGACGCCCATCGCCATCGCCTCTGCAATGGCCATTCCAAAGGGGTCGATGGAACGGGAAGGGAGCACAACGCCGTCACTCACGCGGTAGACGTGCGCGATGTCATCGACGCGTCCGAGGAAGCGCACGCGGTGTTCCATGTGAAGACGACGGATCAACTTTTCGAGCGCCGGTCGTTCTGGTCCTTCGCCGACAAGATCCAGTGTCGTATGCGGAACTTCCGCCACTGCGCGCACGAGAACATCTACTCCCTTTTCCTTTGCGAATCGTGCGACACATCCAAGGTGCACTGTCGGATCCTTCACGCGCTTTGCCGCGGGCTTTTTCTTGAACCATGAATCTGCAATCCCGTTTGGGATTGCGACGATCTTCTTTGGGTTCCAATCCATCTCCAAATACTGAATTCTGCTCAATTCTGAGACGGTCACTGTCGTAGCGTATTTGCTCTGTTCTCGCAGTTTTTTGAGCCAGGGGTTCCTCGTCAGCCACTTGCCGACAGGATCATGCTCAATCCATACCACCTTGATGCCGCGTGCCGCAGCGATGTCCGTGAGGAGCAATTTTTCGGTGAGGCTTAGCATGACGATGACGTCCAGCCTTCCAAACTCCGACAGCATCGCTTCCAATTTTTTTCGCATCGCCTTCTTCCTCCACGGAAACGTCAGCACGCTCATCTTTGTGACAGGCGGCGAACCAATGTCCAATTCGGCGGTGATCATGTGCGCTTGGTCGAACGATTCCAGCAATGCGGGACAACTGCCGACATATGCGACTGCGTGCCCTCGCTCCGAAAGGCCCGATGCCAAGTTTATGATTTGCGTTTCCGCTCCCCCACCGGGGATCGATTCGAGCGGAAAACGAGTAAACAGAATTTTCACGCGTCCATCGTACCGCTCATCATCCAGTCGCGCAGCAACGAACTCAGCTGCTCAGCAACAATGTGCGCCGGATCGCTCACGCAAATGCAGATTTCAGCTCCAGCAGCCGTTGCTTCTGCAAAGTTCGAAGGTTTCTTGCTGCTCGACACGAGCGCGATGCGCGCTTTCTTATTCCTCATCTTCAATCGCTCGATCACGCGCGGGCCATTGTCGTCGGGGATGTAGTAGTCGATGAATGCAAAATCGACCCGTCGTTTCTTCATAACTTCATATGCCTGTTTGGTCGTCCCAGCTGCTGCAATTTCAATATCCCACTCCTCGGCGTGGATCGCTTTAAGGAGCATGTCCGTTTTGACGGGACTGTCGTCGGCGATGAGGAAGTACGGGGCGGTCACGATCGTAGTGTACTCAGAACGTCCATTTGTGTCCGCGCCAGTTGATAGATTGTGTATCAGTTGTCTCACCTATAATTGCAGCTTCATGTCCCATTTGTGTTGCCATCTGAATGAACTCGTCTGCATGGCCTTGATGTGCAAATACGTTCAGCATTCCCACTCCGCGGTTCCATTGTTCACAGGCCGAGCGATCCGTTACAAATGGAGTTCCATCTGCTTTTGGATATTCATTGGCAAGCTGCATCAATTCAGGGATGCCCTTCGGATCAGAGAACACGGACTCAAGATGTAGGCCGACATTTCGGCCCTCAACCATGCGCTTGCCCTTCAGGGGGACGCCTCCTCCACTGACATGTGCGCATCCGAGGATAGGTATTCTTACGTCACCATCAACTCCTCCTTGCGCCTCATATATAAGGCGCGTGTAAATTGTCGAGGGTGTTGTGAGTTGCTCTGTGAGGCCGGGGAATGTTTTGTGCCATGGCAGTTGCACTTGTTCGATGAGATTTGATCCAGGGAACATTTGCTCCAATGCCAACGCGATTTCATCAACAGGTAAAGAACTTTTCAAAGCTTCGCGAATCAACTCCGAAACGTACTGCGTCCGCGACATTTTTACTCCTTCTTTCTGAAGGTACGCATGTTCCAAAATTGCCCTGGCTCGCGTAAGCCCATTGCTGCGGATGGACGTTTCGCGAAGTCCGACAACAGGCTGACCTGGTCGCAACCCCGATCCGTCGATAATTTTCTTTTCGTTCACGATCGTGAGCGCGGTTGCATTCCAGTTTAACCGGTTCGGCCCGTAACCAGGCGTTCTATAGCCGAGTTCCGCTGTTTCTCCATTGAGCAGAGCAAAGCCGCCCTGGTCACAAGCACGCTGCATGCCGCGAGAAAGCGCCGTGATGAATGCCGGATCATCAGCAGTGTTTACGTCGATACTGTTCACGACACCAGCGACGAACAATCCGTCACGCGACGAATCATCCGCGACCATCGCCACCACGTCGAATGCAGGAAACTCAAAAAAATGTGGATCGCCTAATTCCGTCGCAAGACGTTCGGCTAATTCGGGCTTCGTTCCAGTTCCATCGCTATTGCCATAGAAGCCATGTTCTCCTGCCTTAATACGAACCCTCGGACTGAGAATCGGACGGTACTTCGCCTCTGGGAAATTATCTCGCGTTGCTTCAATGACGCCTCGAAATGTCAGGCTTGCGTCTTCCTTGGCATCGACGGGGACGGTAAGTGACATAGTAGGCGGATGCTACTCCCCCATAATTTCACTAGCAATCAGTTCTTGGCGACAATCTTCTCCTGTCCACCCATGTACGGTTGGAGCGCCTTCGGGATCGCGACGGAGCCGTCCTTCTGTTGGTGGTTTTCAAGAATAGCGATGATGGTGCGGCCAATCGCGAAGGCAGTAGCGTCGTTCATGTGCACGAGCTTCTTTGCATCCTTTCCTTTGTAGAATGTTCCGAGGCGGCGAGCTTGGTAGTCCGTCATGTAGTCGCTTGTGTGCGTTTCGCGGTACGTGTTCTGTGACGGGAGCCAGCACTCAATGTCGAGGCCATTGGCGTTCGGCTTGCCGATGTCGTACGTGCACTTCTGGAGCAGGCGATATGGCACGTCGAGGAGCGAGACGAGGTGCTCCTGCAATGCGACGATCAGCTTCTGTTCGTCCTCACCGGTCTCCGCGGTCGTGAAGGATTCCATCTCCAATTTGTCGAACTGGTGGACGCGCAGAATGCCGCCCATGTCTTTGCCGTACGTCCCTGCTTCGCGGCGGAAAGCAGTCGAGTAACCGATGTATCGGATTGGAAGCTGTTCCTCTGGTATCGTTTTCTCCATGTAGTACGGGCCCATCGTGTGTTCTGCGGAACCAACGAGCACTTGGCCATCTTCAGGGAGCACGTAGCGTTGTTCTTCCGGCTGTAAACGATCCATGCGATCCATCACGTCGCGTCGCATGATCACGGGCGGGAGCATGGGAACGAACGGCTTTGCAGAGACCTTCAGCTTGTTCTCCTTGATCAGTTTCGCGATGAGCTTCTCATCGGCGAGCGTGTCGAACGTCAGCTGAATGAGCGCCATCTGCAGACGCACGGCGTCGCCTTTGAGGTACGCGAAGCGCGATCCACTTACGACTGCTGCCTGTTCCGTATCGATGATCCCAAGCGCCATTCCGAGCAGCATGTGGTCTTTCACCGGGAAATCGAACTTTGTCGGTTCGCCGACAGTCTTCGCCACGACATTCTCTTTCTCACTCAGTCCCACTGGCACATGAGGCAGCGGGAGGTTTGGGATCGCGACGATCGTCTTTTGCCATTCCTCTTCCGCGTGTTTCATTTTCTCTTCGGCAACTTTCAGTTTCTCGCCAAGCACTTTCATGTCCGCGATGGCCTTCTCTTTCTCCGGTCCCTTCATCGTCGGCACGGCTTTGCTCACGCTGTTTTTTTCCGCGCGCATTGCGTCGACGTGTTGCTGTAATTCACGACGCTCTTCATCCACCTTGATGAATGCGAGCACATCAACCTTCAGCCCCTTATTTTTGGCGGCTTCTTGATAGGCTTCGGGCCGGGAACGGAGATCAGCAAGATCAATCATAGAAAGAAGCTCATGTATCTGAATACATTTCCGTGCCTAGAGTACTACGTCGCCGTGTGTTTGTATTGCCCATCGAGCTATATCTTTCGTCCCGATTCCGTGTACATCCAGCTCTTCAGGCTGCCACAGAACCTTCACCTTCAAATTGCCATCCATGATGTCGAGGTACAGCCTATGTAATTGTAAACGGAGGTCCTCCAGTTCGCGTTGGCTTTGTACACCTCTTTCCATTTGCTGTTGGATCTCCGGCAACAAATCGTCGGCGAATAGTGCTCGTTCCACTTCAGTGAGGGATTGAAAAATCCTTCTCAGCGTTCTGGATGATACTTTTCTCCACTCGCCGAGGAATACCTGAATATGTGGTGCCATGACGCCATTTTTATACGTTACAAAACCAGCTTTCACATTGAGTGCAGCTTTCGGTTCTGTAGCGGGCATGCCCAGTTTTTCCGTGAGAGTGTGGAGGCTTTCGCTGAACTGAAGCGCGAGAAAATAAATTTTGACGTATACATCGACAAGTTCACGTGTGGCCTCCTCATCATGGTGTGCAAATTCCTCACGTGGGTTTGGCATACACTATTATTTGAGCACTCCATGCCCGATCAAACAAGCGGCTATTTCTCTAGTGGATGCCTGAATTGCCGTGGCTTCACTCTTCCTTCGACCATGGCGCGATGATGCGCTCGGAGAGATGGCAGGGATTCAATGAGAGGATGGAGAAAGACGGGATCAAATTGCTCCATAAATGGATCCTGCCTCGCTCTCTCATCTTCTTCCTTCTCATACGGACTACGCTCATCCAATTCACCCTCTTCGTTGTCAGGTTTCTTATCGGGAGTGATTTCAACTTTATAGATCCTATGCACATGAGTTTTCTCAGAGTCCCTTTCTCCTCGATCTTCTAAGTATTGGGCGTCTATCTGCAGCCATATGAAATGCGCTGCGAGAATTTTCCGCACATCTTCATGAAGAGAATTAATTGTCTGAGCGACGATGCTTTCATCAATGATTGTGGCGTTGGTTTTGCATCCTTTGGGAGAATCAATAGATATGCCTCCTCTGAGTGTGATCGTGCCAGCGTTATAATCTGTCGTCAGAATGAGACAGAGTGCGCTTGATGCACTCTCACTTATTTTCCTGCGAATACATGTATTCTTTTCTGAGTCTGCCAGGGTTTTGGCGATTTTTTTATGGAACAACAACCAGGAATTGCCGATCTCTTGCTTCGATGGGAAGCTCGGAGGAAATTCGCTGTTTAATTCACGGTCGCCCATGGGTCGCCCATTGGAGCATGGAAGCACTTGAGGTACAATGCCCGGACTCATGAAACAGCTCCCATTTAAGCTTCTTTCTCCTTTTCAGCCTTCCGGCGACCAGCCGAGGGCTATTGAGCAGCTTGTGAAGGGCTTGGAGAAAGGAGAGAAACACCAAACGCTCCTCGGAGCCACGGGTACGGGAAAGACGTTCACGATGGCCAATATTATCCAACAGACACAACGCCCGACGCTCGTTCTTGCGCACAATAAGACGCTGGCCGCGCAGCTCTGTTCGGAATTCCAGATGTTCTTCCCGGAGAACGCGGTCTCCTACTTCGTCTCGTACTACGACTACTACCAGCCGGAGGCGTACGTCCCGCACACGGATACGTACATCGAGAAAGATGCGTCGATCAACGAGGAGATTGAGAAGTATCGCCACGCCGCCACCTTCAACCTTCTCTCTCGCAGGGACACGCTCATCGTCG
>CAZBSN010000041.1:0-7062 GCA_964494435.1 uncultured Candidatus Peribacteria bacterium
CCTGCGACGGGGGAGATGCTCTATTGCAAAGCACCGCTGCCTGCGACGTACGAGAAGGCGTTGAAGGAGCTGAGGGAGAGGGGAGGTCGCTGATAATCCTTGGGCGAGCTTCTAACCCCCCCCTCACCCGGCTCTGCGGAGCCACCCTCTCCCAGAGGGAGATGGGGCGTGATTTCGTGCTGCTTATAGTTGATTTCAAGAGTGGCGAACGTCCGCTATCCTTTTGGCATGCGCGTCTTTTCAGCCATGCAACCATCGGGGGCGATTCACTTGGGAAATTATCTGGGGTCCATGAAACCGAATCTGGAGATGATGGCGAAATCGGATCAGAGCTTCTTCTTCATTGTCGATCTCCACGCGCTCACGACCGTGCAGGATGCGGCGAAGCTTCGTCAGTACCGTCTCGACTGCATCAAGGATTACCTTGCTGCGGGGTTCGATCCAAAGAAAGTAATCGTGTGTTATCAGTCCGACGTTCCTCAGCACACGGAACTGTCGTGGATCCTCTCGACTGTGACTCCCATGGGACTCCTGGAACGAGCCGTGTCCTATAAAGAGAAAGTGGAGAAGGGGATCGCAGCGTCGGTTGGCCTCTTCACGTATCCGGTCCTCATGGCGGCGGACATTCTCCTCTACCAGAGCGACGTCGTGCCGGTCGGAAAGGATCAGAAGCAGCACGTCGAGATGACGCGCGACATCGCGATCAAGTTCAATAACACCTTCGGTGAGACCTTCACGATTCCTGAGCCGCAGATCCGCGAAGAGGTTGCAGTCGTACCCGGGACGGACGGACAGAAGATGAGTAAGAGCTACGGCAATACGATTCCGCTCTTTGGGACCGATGCCGAGATCAAGAAAGCGATCATGAGCATCGAGACCGATTCGAAAGGTGCGACTGATCCAAAGGATCCGGAGACGTGCACCGTCTACAAGATCCACAAGTTGCTCATCACCGCCGCCGAAGCGAAGGCGCTCGCAGAGGAATACAAAAAGGGACTCTCATACGGCGACGCAAAAAAGCGATTATTGCAAACGTATCTGGACTTCATCGGCCCGATGCGGGCAAAGCGCGAGAAACTGACGGATAAAGAGGTTCAAGCGGTGCTGCAGGATGGGGCAGAGCGTGCCCGCGCGGTCGCTGAGGTGACGATGGACACGGTCCGGAAGGCAGTCGGATTGCGCTAAAAGGCGGTTTCTGCTATACTGGAGGGAAATATACACATACCCACTCTTCTTATGTTGCAGCCTCGCACGCCTCGTGAACAACTTCTTGCTGGAGTCTTTGCATTCCTCGCACTCTTCCCGCTTGCAACCGGAAGCATCGACATGACGACGTCGACTGCATCAGTCTTTGGTGAAGCAGGAGAACGCGCAGTGCGCAACCGCGACAGCCTCATGATCGAGCGCCGCGTCCGCCAAGCAATCCTCTGGGACTGCAGCGTCCGCGAGGGCAACGGTGAAGAGGGTGTCTGCCCGAATATCAACGATCCCAAAGCAATGCGTGGTTACTGGCTTGAACGCGCTCCCGAAGAGGAAGTGCCGACGGTCGAGGAAACGGCTGAAGCAACACTCGAGGATTTGTCGGGATTCGAACGTGGAATTTTGCGCCGTGCAGCACGTCTTGGTCAGTGCCTCGACGGTCTTGATGAAATCGTCCCGGGATTCCAAGCTCTCTGCGAGAAGGAAATTGGTCGAGGCGACAATCGCCTTGATGTTCTGAAGCACGCGACTGAGCGCCTGCAAGAACAGGCAAGTGATGAGGACCTTCCGTCGCAGCATTACAGGGTTCAGATCGAAGACTAAGCTGCTAGACTCGAAGGGTGGAACCCCTCATTCTCGCATCACAGAGCCCAGCTCGGAAAGGGTTGCTTGAATCTCTTGGCTGGCCGTTTGATGTTGTTGTGAGTGGAGTTGCCGAAGATGATCATCCTGTGCGCGAACCGGAGAAACGTGCGCCTATTCTTGCACGCCTCAAGGCACAAGAAGTTGCATCACGATATCCGGGGCGTTTCATCGTTGCGTGCGATACTCTCGTCCAAGCTCCTGATGGCTCGCTTCTCGAAAAGCCAGTTGATGAGGATGACGCCCGACGCATGCTTCGTCTCCAAAGTGGCGGCGCTTCCACCGTGTACTCCGCACTGTGCGTCGCGTTGCCGTCGGGGGAATTGAAAGAAGCGCTCGACCGGTCACTCGTCCATTTCTCACCTCTCACAGACGCGCACATCGAGTGGTGGGTCAGTCATGGTCTCTGGAAAGGACGATCAGGCGGGTTTCAAGTTGATGGTCCCGGTCAGCTCCTCATTGAGCGGATCGAAGGGGATTGGTCAGCGATCGTGGGATTGCCGGTGCGCCTCCTTGGAAAGATCCTCCAGGATTCGGGATGGGAGTGGACGAACGCAGGAGATAGGAACTAGGAGCTAGCTTCTAGGAAGTTCGGTAAAGCTAGCTCCCAGAAGCTAGAAGCTATTCCTATTGCTCGCTATTGCTCACATCCTCCTCGCTTGGCTCACCGGGCACGGGCATTTCCGTCGTGTAGTCGCCGGCGCCTGCACCAGGTTGCGGCGTCTTCGCGTCGTCATCGTCATCATCGTTGAACCACGTCATGCGGAGTGGGGGGAAGAGTTTGCTCAGTCTACCATAAGAGAAGTTTAAGCAGAATCAGAAGCCAGCTCTTTTCGCTTAGAGCGTTGGTAAACGATAGTCCTGCAGCGACCGATAGTCTCGTTCGTACTGCGGCAGGAACGCTTCGACCTCGCGCCAGTAGGCGGGGGAGTGGTCAGCCTTCCTCGTATGAGCCAGCTCATGAATGATGACGTATCGCTGGAGTGCAAATGGAAGCAACGCGAGCGCGGCATTGAGCATGATGCGTCCGCGTGGCGCGCAGCTGCCCCATTGCGACCCGGCGAATGACACCTTGGCCTGCGTGATGCGTGCGCGGTACGTTTGCTTGTTGAATCGATGGAGCAATGGCGTCAGGTGCGGCTCAGCTTCCTTCGCGAGGAGCGACCAGAGGAAACGATGGAGTGACCGGCGGCGGATCGTCGGGCTCACGTCGATGTTCCACCCGCGTCGCACCCGCTTCGCGTGCGTCCTCGTTCCAGGCCGAAGCGTGAAGACCACGCGTCGGCGTCCGATCTTCAGCGTGAGTGATGAAGCTCCCGTGAGGAGAGGTCGAAATGGATCGATCAGCGTCTTTTTTCGGTCGAGCAAAATGAGGTGTGTCATACGCCTCAGGAGGTTTCGAATGTGCTCCTGCTCTTCGGTTCGAGAGAGATTGCGCGCCAAACGGATGATAATGGTATTTCCGCGGTACACAGCCCTGGAATGCTTGTTCCGGGTGTACTCAATCCTGTGCTGGAAACGTGGGGTCTCCATGGGACTCGCCACGGTAGGCTCACACCCAAATCGTTACTAGTTGTTCTTGTAGGAAGACTGATGTGTGGATGTATTATTAAAAAATAACTTTAAATATAGTCAAACACTCTGTGTGCTCACTCGGCCGCTCGTTCGATGATCGAGACGCACTGTCTCATGAACGTTATGCTTGCATACAATTCATGCGATTTGAGTTTTTGATCTTCTGCTGCAATGACGACGCCTAGTGCATCGATCACACGTTCGAAACACGGAACAATCTCGGACAGGAAGGGAGACGGATCTTCCATCGAAGAAACGAGGTCCATGCTGACAGCTGCGAGTGATCTCGCGTGCGCCCAGATTCGAAGGCCCCGGTGTGCCGTGAAGTTCAGCAGCATCGGATAGCGGTACGTGTTGTGGAGATTTAGCTTCGCCTGTTTGAGGACTTCCACCGTCCCAAACACGCCCGCATCCACGCCATCAACAACCGCCATCGCGGCATCTGCCCACGATTCAACGCTTTGCTCCATGACCTCTTTGTCATACATCAGCGTGGGCATCGTTAGGAGGTAGTCCAATTGCTTGCGGCGGTGTGTCACTTCGAGAAGAAGATCGCTGCGCAGGCACTGTGCTGATTTTTCGACGATCGTGTCTCTGTTCGCGCTGCGAATTTCTTCACGGCAACGAAGACGCAATTCCTGTGCGCGTTCTCTGTATCTCTCCACTTCCGCCGTCCATGCCGCCACGGCCTTTGCAGGTGGGTTGAGCTCGTCGAGAGGGAGCGCTCCCCCCGCTAGTTCGGCTAAACGACTCCGAAGAATACTCCCCGAATCCGTCATCACGTCACCACTACCCGTTTCTTGCGCCATCGCGAGAGCGGGAGTCGCGAGGAGAGCTATGCCGATGAGAAGCCGTCCCACGTGCACGGTCGTTATCCTAGCACAGACTCCAGGGCTTAACGATTCTTCAGGCGCTTCTCGGCGTCGACGTATTGAAGAACGGTCTCGACGAACGTCGCGTGGCTCCACGTGAGTGGCGCAACCGAGAGCGGTAAGCCTGTGTAGGCGTCGCGTTGTTCCGGGAGGATGCCCGTGCTCGTCGCACACTGCACGACCCAGTCGATGAAGGGCTTTGCTTGCGCGAGTTCTTCCACCGTCTTGGCGCGTGCGATGATCCACTGTGCTTTCCAGAGCGTCGTGATGATCCAGGGATTGCCGGGAGCATCGACGGTGGGGGATCCGGGGAAGTGGTATGTGTCGTTCGTGTACCTGGCCCAGCCGCCGACGGGAGTTTTGACGGTGAGCAAGCGGTCGAGCGCTTCCATCGTCGAGACGACTCGCGGGTCCTCGACGGACAGGACGCCCAGTTTCCAGATTGCGACAATCGAGGCGTCGGGCGTGAGATCTCGTTCGATCGTCTTCCCATCCTTGCGGATGATCTTCTTCACAAAGCGATGTTCAGCTTCGTCGAAGAGGTGGAAGTGCATCGCCTGCTTCATCTCGTCTGCCACGCTCTGGTAGCGCTCAGAATGACGGTCGTGTCCGAGCATCTGGGCCATCTGGGCCGCGGCGTGGAGGCCTGCAATGACCGTTGCGACCGTGTAGGTGAAGATGCCGCGCTGCTCTTCCCACGGGTCGTAGCTGGGGAGGGGAAGCCCCGTCGCTTCCTCGCGGAAGTTGCAGAGGAATTCCGCCGCCTTCTTCACGAAGGACTCATAGAGGCGTTGGAGGAACTCGAAGTCCTGATCTTGCTCGAAGTGCTTCTGCATTGCGTGCAGGATGAGAGCGGTTTCATCCTCTTGGATGGGGAGCTGTGGTTCGCCGTTCTTGAACCACGCGTGCCACGACGAGCCGACGGAACCGTCCGGGTTGTACTTGTGGAGCATGTAGCCGTCCGGGGTTTGGCAACGGATGCAGAATTCAAAGAACCGGTGGCTTACTTCGCCGTACCCCGCCTGGTCGAGCGCGAGCGACACGAAGGCGCCGTCGCGCGGCCAGACGTAGGTGTAGGTGTCGCGGTTGAAGGCCATGATGTCGGCGTCGGCCGCGGCGAGGATGCCGCCGTGGTTGTCGGCGTGGAGACGCACCTGGAGGAGACTGCGTTTCGTCAGCTCAACCGTGCGCGTGTCGAGCGTGCCCCAGTCGATGTGGCGCTTATTCACCCAGCTCTTCCAGTAGTTCGTTGCGTTGCGGAGAAGTCGCTCCGGCGTTTCTTCGACCGTGCGTTCTTGAAGCGAGATCACTTCTTCGAGCGAGGTTCCGACGCAGAGCCAGAGCGTCACGACGGCGTCTTTTCCCGGTTCCACGATCGAGTGCACGGCCACGGTTGAGTCGACTGAGCCTTGTTCGATGGGGTGGCCGGAGAGAATGCCGTCTTCAGCGTCCTTCCACGTGCCTTCGAGGCCCCGGTAGTTCGTCTTCCCGACGGTAAATGCAGAAATGCCGCACGTCTTGAGCGTGGCTTTGCTGTGGAGGACGGAGTCATAGGCGCCGCCGCGGTGAGGAGCAATGCACTCGTCCGGAGCCGACGTGTCTCCGCCGATGAGGAAGTATCGCGCGTCGCGGTAGTGAATCACGCTGTTCGTGTAGGGCTCGTAGAAGGCGGTGTCCTTCTGCTTGTCGCCGTAGATGTAGAGGTCGTGATGGAAGAACAGCTTCACGATCTTTCGTTCTTGGTCGAGCGAGCGAACGGTGAAACGTCGCACGAGGACATTCAGGACGGGATGGACCGCATCCTCCAGATCGATCGCAATGCCGAGTCGTTCGTTCTGCAGTTTCGATTGGCCCACGAGCGTCTCAAGCTTGTATCCCGGTTCGATCTTCCACGACGGGTCGTCGAACCAGGCAAATCCTCGACCTTCGACGAACGCTCCGACGCGGTGGACCTTTCCGAACGTCGTGTGGTCTTCCTTCCCGATGTACGGGAAGTAGAGATCGCGCATCTGCAGCGTCGCATCGAACGTCGCGAGCAGTGAGCCGTTGCCGAGCATGAGGGAGCGTGGCATGAGACGAGTGGTTAGCGGTTAGCGGGTAGATTCTTGGTTGTGCGTTTCGTTGAGCGCTTTCGTACAGATGTCTTGTAGCGGCGTTTCATCTTCGTGCGAGTCTTCGGCATTCCATACGGATTGCTGAGGCGCGTGCGGAGATCCTCCAGCGCATGGCTGAAGCGGCGGTATGCTTCGTAGGGTGATTCGTACGGGCTGAAGTACTTATGCACGTCGCCGTCGGACCAGTATTTCGTGCACATGTAGTAGAAGTGGTCTGAGGTTTGGAGCCTGCGCCAAATGTTCAATAGTTCCGGATCGTTCGCACCCTTCACATCTTTCTCGACGGCGTAGATCGCTTCGAGAGCAGCCTGTTGGATGTCGTTGCCCTGCCACGCGGAGAGATCGCGCTCACTGTCCGCCCACGAGATGTGCTTGTGGACGTCGTAGGTTGGTTGCGGATGTTCGCTGTCCCATTCCTCCAGGACCTGGCTCACGGTGCATGCGCGAATGCCGCGCTCACGCATCATGTGTGGGAGGTTACTGAGGAATTGGAAGATGCCCGTGTCGGCCCATTGGTGTTCGCCGAAGGTTTCGTAGTCCATGAAGAGGTTCACGCTATGGCCAGGCGCGTCCTTCACCCAGTTCGTGTAGGTGTCCGCATGGAGCGGGAAGCTCGACCAGTTTTTATCCGAGAAGCGGAACGCGACGTCGTCGGAGAG
>CAZBSN010000042.1:0-7008 GCA_964494435.1 uncultured Candidatus Peribacteria bacterium
CTCATTCCAGAAGGGGAGCGTGCGCTCGCCAATGCAGCGACGCCTGCGATCATCAACGCTCTTCGGCGTTAACGCTTCTGTCCCACCAAAACAAACAAGCCGCCCTCTCTTCCATAGCGCGGGATCCACTTTATTTGCCGTAGGACGTGGCCAAAGGTGTTACCTCGTTCATGCTTCTCGAAGAGGCGAATGGTCGCACCTTCGCCGGGAAGCTCAGGACCGATCGGAGGAACGCCGCTCAAGAATTCCACGCCTTCGGCGTCGTACCAGCTCAGCAATTCATCGACGCTGTGCCACGTTTCGTGCGGGTTCTGGTATTGGTCCGCGAACCAAATGTCTTTCTTCGATTGATCGACGTCGCGCCTGCGCAGGTGCGCGTCCAAGAAGCGGAACGTGTTGCCTGTGAGAGAGAAAATCCACTTTCGGATCCCCGTCGGGATGCGTGCGTAGGTGTTGTAGAGCCCGATGATGACGTGACCTCCCGGTTTCACGAGTGAGAGCAAGTGTTTGAATCCTTCACGGGGTGCCGGTGTGTGATGCAAGACACCGGAACAGATGAGCGTGTCGATCGAGGCAGGGGCTATCGGCATTGCGAAAATATTCCCTTGGATGAAGTGAATGTTCTGCATGTCGAATCGCGTCTTAAATGTCTGTCCGAGCGTGAGGGAGGCAATACTCATGTCAGATCCGACGACGGTGCGTGAACCTGCGAGCCCAAGAAAGTTCGTCAGCTGGCCTGTGCCACATCCCACTTCCAGCACCGTTGCGAACGGAGAGATGGCGCTGTCGAGCCACGCACCGAAACCGCTGCGGTACGCCTTGTCGGCGAGCACGCCTGGACTGTCGACATCGTCGTACCCAGGGAACGTGTACTGCTCGTAAAATGTCTGCATCTTCGTTCGGAGTGCCTCTTCTTCTGCTGATGTCGTCGGCGCGAGCAAGCGCGGCAGGCCGTCTTTGATCGGGAAGCGAAGCCCGCACGTGCAGACCAGCTCCTCACCTTCCTTTTTCAGAGGATCATGTGAGACCGGACAACGAAGGAGAGGGAGAAGTTCTTCCATACGATCAATCGAGTGCGAATGCCGAGAGGTATTGCTGCTGATTACCTGGCTTCATGTCCTTCATCGCGCTCTTTCGGAGGAGGAAGTTTCCAAGCACCAAGTAATCCATCTGCGTGTGGAGGAAGCAGTTCAGCGCATCTTTCGGCGATTCGACGATCGGCTCCCCGCGCACGTTGAAGGACGTGTTGATGATGACGGGGCAGCCCGATCGCGTTTCGAACGCTTTGATGAGGTCGTAGTAGCGCTGGTTTTGATCTCGACGGACTGTCTGCAATCTCGCGGATCCATCAACGTGCGTCACGGCGGGGATCTTGTCGCGCTTGTCTGGATGCACGTCTGCCGTGAGGAGCATGTACGGGCTTTCGACGTCGATCGCGAAGTAATCCTTCGCCTTCTCTTCGAGGACCGTCGGTGCGAATGGCCTGAAGGATTCGCGGAACTTAATTTTCAGGTTCACCTTCTGCCAGTTCGCTTTGTTGCGCGCGTCGGCGATGATGCTGCGATTGCCGAGTGACCTCGGTCCGAACTCCATTCTCCCTTGGAACCAACCGATCACGTTCTCTCCTTCCAGGAGTCCTGCGACTGTTTCAATCAACTCTTTCTCTTCCAACTTCTCATATGGCAGTTGTTGGCTCTTTAGGAATGTTTCGATTTCCTCATTGCTGTACTCATTGCCGAGGAACACATGTTCCATCTTTTTCGTTCGCGCTCCTTTGAAGTGCTTGTGCCAGATGGCGAGCGCGACGCCGAGTGAACCGCCTGCGTCGCCGGATGCAGGTTGAACGAAGATGTTCTTAAAGAGGCCGCTCTTTAAAATCTTCGCATTGGCGACACAGTTGAGTGCGACGCCTCCTGCAAGACAGAGATTCTCCGACGGGCAGATGCTCTTTGCCTGTTTCACGAGTGCGAGCATCGCTTCCTCCGTGATCTCCTGGAGCGAACGAGCGACATCTTTGTGGAACTGCGTGAGCTTCGATTCGGATCGTCTGCGAGGTTGTTTAAAGAGCTGCTCCAACTTCTTTCCCGTCATCGTGAGTCCGTACTTGTACGTGAAGTAGTCCATGTTCATGCGGAAACTTCCGTCCGGCAGGATCTGGAAGAGCGTTCGCATCTCGTTCATGTACTTCGGTTCGCCGTACGGTGCGAGACCCATCACCTTGTATTCGGCGCTGTTCACGCGGAAGCCCAAATAATAGGTGAGAGCGGAGTACAGGAGTCCGAGAGAGTGTGGGAAGTGAATTTCCTTTTTGAGCTGAAGATCCGTTCCATTGCCCTGACCGATCGTGGTCGTGGCCCATTCACCGACGCCGTCGATCGTGACAACCGTTGCGTCCTCAAAGCCCGAAACGTAGTAGGCCGATGCCGCATGAGATTCGTGGTGCTGCGTGTAGAAAATCGGGCCTTTATATTTCAACTCCTTTTGAACGTTTTGCGGGAACCAGAGCTTCTTCTGCATCCATTCCTGCATTGCGCGGTGATAGGTAATAAAGCCTCGCGGCCAGACATGGAAGAACGTCTGGAGGATGCGCTCGAAGAATTTGCGGAAGGGCTTCTCGTAGAAGCCGACTGCGGAAATATCGTCGATCGTGATGTTGGCAAAGCGCAACGCCTGCTGAATGGACTTCACTGGGAACGACTCGTCCTGTTTCTTGCGCGTGTACCGCTCCTCCTGCGCTGCAAAAATTACTTCGCCGTCTTTCAAGAGCGCCACGCCGCTGTCGTGGTAGTAACACGAGATACCGAGGATGTAGATCGGCTTACTCATGTCTCAGTAGGGAGTTGTGAGCGATCCGGGAGTTTGTGCGGGGATGTCATGCCACTCGGTTTCGCCTTTCTTGTGTCGGCGGAAGAGTCCGACGATGCGCAGGACGATGCTGTAGAGACCGATGCCGACGATCCAGAGGATGGTCAGGAGAATCCGGCTCATCACATACCCAATGGCGTGACTGAATTTCATCCACAGCGCATAGAGCCAACGGAGAAATGAGGGGATTTGCACGGGTTGGATCGTAACATACTCGCCTCCTTTTCCTAGGAGGATCGCCTATCGCTTTGTGCCCGATGCTCTCCAGCTCACCCCTTTATAGGGGGAGATATGGACGTCTGAAAAATCACGATCATTGAACCATCGCCCGACTTGCTCACGCGTGATGAAGAATGTTTGAGGAGCATTCAACTTATCGAAGACGTTCAACATGTTTCGCTTGAAGCTCAGCCTCCGCCAGTTCTCGAAATATTCGTAGTACGGCAAGAACCGAAGGGGGAGCATGTACAGCGTGTACACCGGCAGTGTCACAAGAGCTGTGAGCAGCCATGAAAGTCCCCAGACGATGCTACGTGGCAAGTGAAATACGATGGCGTGCTTACTTCCTTCCACAAGCGTGCGGTTCAAGAAGTTTCCCTCGTGGCTGTAGCACCACACAATCACTCTGCCGCCGGGCTTACAGTGCTTCAGGAGATTTCTGAACGTGGTGTCCGGGTTATCCGTGTGATGAATGACGCCGATGCAGTAGACGATGTCGAACTGCCGCCCCAGATCCATCTGCGCTATGTCATTTTCAATCACTTCCACGTTGGAGAACTTTGTCGTGTTCCTCTTCGCGCTGTCGGTCGCGTTCAGATCCACTCCCACGATCGACCGACAATGAGGAGCCACAAACGAGAGGTGTTGGCCACCCCCGCATCCGCAGTCCAAGACGTCCTTTCCCTCAAAATCCGCATAGGTGTTGGGTAGAATCCACTGCGTGAACAACCACTCGTTGTCGTCGTAGATCTTGTTCCATTGCCAGTTCCATTCCGATTGCTTGCGTTGCATTGCCGGGAGATCGTACGTGAGGCGTGCTTGGTCTGGTAGTCTTCATTACACATGTGCGGCATCGCTGGAATGGTTTCCCTCAACGGCGCACCGGTCGATCAAGGAGTGCTTGATCGACTTACTGATGCACTGGAGCATCGCGGACCCGATGGCCGCGGTACATTCATCGATGGCAACGTGGGGCTCGGACATCGTCGTCTCTCCATCATCGATCTCACGAATGGCGGCAGCCAACCGATGCGTTCCGAGGATGGTACGCTTACACTTATATTCAACGGCGAAATCTACAATTTCCAGGAACTGCGAACGATGCTCGAAACCAGCGGACATCACTTCCATTCGCGATCCGACACGGAGGTGCTCCTGCATATGTATCAAGAGTTTGGTCCTGCTTGCCTCTCACACCTGCGAGGGATGTTCGCATTTGCCGTGCTCGATCGAAAGCGTCAGACGCTCTTCATCGCGCGCGATCGAGTAGGGAAGAAGCCGCTGCTCTATTTCCAAGAACGCGGGGTATTCGCGTTCGCATCCGAAATCAAAGCACTCCGTACACTCTCGGAATGCCCGCGCGAGGTCGACTGGGAATCGATTCATCACTTCCTCACGATGATGTATCTCCCGTCTCCGCAGACGGGTTTCCACGGTCTTAAAAAGCTCCCTGCTGCGCACAGTCTCACGCTCGATCTTGCGACAGGCACGGAGAAGGTCGAACGCTACTGGGAGCTTCGATACGACACGGATGAGAAAACGTCGCTCCCCGAATGGGAAGAGAAGATTCGATCCACCCTCGAAGAGAGCGTGCGGCTGCGCATGATTGCCGATGTGCCGGTGGGAGCATTCCTCTCCGGTGGGCTCGACTCCGCGACGGTCGTTGCGATCATGAGCAAGCTCAGTCCGCATCCCGTGAAGACCTTCACCATCGGCAGCGCAGACGCCCAGTTCAACGAACTCCCTCAGGCGGAACTCACGGCAAAAGCTTTTCACACTGATCATCACCCAATCATGCTGCACGCAGATATCGTGCACCTGCTTCCAGAGCTCGTTCGTACCTACGAGCAACCGTTTGCCGATCCGTCCGTCATCCCGACATACCTCGTCGCGCGAGAAACGCGTTCACACGTGACAGTCGCATTGAACGGCGATGGTGGAGACGAGAATTTCATGGGATATGCGCGTTATCCCATCCTTCGCTTCTCGCAAAAGTGGGCTCGGATGCCGGGATTCCTCCATGCCATTACGCGAACAGGCACAAATCTCTTCCATTCATTGAGCCATAGCACGCTGAGTTACCGTGCTCGTCGCTTTGAACGCACGATCGGTATGCCATGGGAAAAGCGTTACCTCCAATACCTCAGCTTCTTCACGGAGGAGGAAAAGCGCGGACTCTATCGCGATGGCGGCCGGAATTTCCCACGCACTGATGAGTTCTATGCAGCGCTCACGGCGCGGGCGCGCGGGCGAGCACACGACACGTTGCATCAGGCAATGAGCATGGACCTCGATACCTACCTCGCAGACGATCTTCTCCCGAAAGTCGACATGGGCACCATGGCGCACAGCCTCGAAGCGCGTTCGCCGTTGCTCGATCATCATCTCCTCGAACTCACCGCTCGCTTGCCGGTTCGCTATCAAATGCGAGGAGGGACGCGAAAATGGATTCTTAGGCGTATCGTGAAAGATCTTCTTCCGCCGGAGATTCTGCAGAAGCCGAAGACCGGCTTCCGGTTGCCGCTCAATACGTGGTTTCGGAACGACCTCCGCGATTTCGTCTCCGAGCGTATTCTGGAAGGCAGTCCAGAGCTCTGGCAGATGTTCGACCGCGAAAAAGTCGCTGCATTCCTGGATGAATACCATGAAGGAAACGTCGATTATTCGGACCACGTGTGGGCTTTGCTCTGGTTGAGTGAGTGGATGCGACAGTATGCTTAAGATAGATATGCAACGGTCTTGGTTCATTGCCGGCACGGTCTTGTATGCAGCGCTCTGCATCATCGTCATTCCATTTATCTTTTCCATTCCGTGGCACACGTTCTTTGTCAGCGATGATGCTGCATACAGCAAGGGTGCGATCTATTTGTTGCAGCAAGGCTTCTACTCCATTGATGGCATCAATGCCTTCATGGATCGCGAGCCAGGACAAAGCTTCTTTCTCGCAATCGTCTACGCGCTCTTTGGTGTCGAGAACGCAGTGGCAGTGTTCCTGGCACAGGCTGTCCTCTTCTATGGCGTATGCATTCTCTTCGTTCGTGCTCTTGGGAAAGTCACGAACGATCAACTGGCTGGTGTCTGCTTCGTTCTGTTGCTGCTTTGTGGGTCCATTCTTCATGCGATATTCAGCGCTTATCGCGAATTACTCACGCTCATGCTCCTCATGGGCTTTGCGATTGTGTGGATAGAGCTTGCCCGATCTCGTACGTACCCCTGGTGGATGGCTGCTCTCATGGGAGTGCTCCTTGGATGCGCGATTTTGACGTACTACTCGCTCGTGTTCTTTCCGCTGTTCCTTCTTGCGTTGTGGTTGTTCGAACGCCGGCCATTGAAATCATTCCTCATCTTCCTCTGCGCATGCGTGATCACCGTGGGGTTGTGGGGGCTACGCAATTACAGCTACGACGGTCAGCTGCGCGTTGTTGATGCGCGTCGCGCAGACATCATGTGGTACGTCCGTGGAGAGCAGGCAGTCCATGTGAGAGGCAGCGAGCCACTCATGTGTCTGTGGTCCGAATATGTCTCTCGCACATGGGAAGGGCGGTCGCCGTACTGCAGCTTCAACGCTGTCAAAAACCGTTTGTGGGTGGATGGCGAACCCACACCCGGCGACATTCTCGAAGCAGGCACGGCTGGTCGCACGATGATCAAAGAAAATTTTGTTTCGTATGTGTGGTTTTCCATCGTTGAAATTCTTGAGATGCATACGCCCTATGTCGGCGGGGGATGGAGCAGGAGCTTCAACGTGTACGTCGCTGTTTCGCACATGATTCTTCTCCTCGGAGTGGCTCTGGGCATACGGTCTCTCATGGATCCCAGATTCCGCCTTTTCTGGCTCTTAGCGAGCTACCATACAGCCATTTTTGCGCTTACAGACGCCTCTCCGCGCTATCTGGTCCCCGTGCTCTTCTGCCATGCGGCGAT
>CAZBSN010000043.1:0-6813 GCA_964494435.1 uncultured Candidatus Peribacteria bacterium
AGCACGACGATCGACGCCTTTCCTTTGCCAAGGGCCATGAAGTAGAGGATCTGACCGAGTGCGGAAACAACGCCAGTAGCGATTGCCCACTTTAACCCTTCATTTATTTGTCCGTCTGGTCCGTAAAACTGCGGCCGAAATCCAGTGACGGCAAACGTGATCGCAATAACGATAATTCCGGTGATGAGTTGGTAGAAAAAGAGGCTTCGTCCATCCATGTACCCAGACGCGATTTTGCCGAAAATACCCCATACGCCCCACGTGGCGAGAGCTCCGAGCGAGAGGACAAACCAGGATTCCATGCCGCAAAGACTAGCGAAGAGGGGATTGCGATGCCATTGTCACTTTCCAATGAGTGTGAGAAGATACCCCTCCTCTATGAAAAACATCCTCCGTTCCAGTCTTCTTGCGGGCATCCTGGTGCTCGCGCCAGCCATTGCCTCAGCGCAATTCGGCTACATCACGCGCGCCGACTTCGTCGTGAACTTGATGGCGTCGAAGGGGCTCTATGGTCAGGGCTCACGCTGCTTCTCCGACGTGACGACACAATCGTTCGCTCCCGCAGTGTGCGAAGCGAAGGCCCGCGGCATCGTGCGCGGTGCAGGTGACGGTCGATTCCATCCGGAGAAGTTCGTCACGCTCGTCGACGCCGCCGTCATGGCGATGCGCGCCGAAGGTGTGTCGCTTCCAAGTGATTCCATTTGGTACCGTCCCGCTCTGGAGAAACTCGGTGAGTGGGATGCGATACCATCATCCATCCGATCGATTTCCGAACCGCTGACCGTCGAACAAGCCAATCAAGTTCTCGTCGGCGCCCGCGATCGCGGCGGTAACGACGATCACCTGAATGATAATGACGATGATGACAATGACAACGATGATGACGATGACGACGTGGACCACGACGACGATAATGACGATCTGACCGTGAGCATCACAGAGAGCGACGATACGGTCGATGCAGGCGACACGCTCACGTACCGCATCCGTATTGCGAACGATGATGACGACGATGTTGAGGTCGATGTGGTTGCCGAACTCGATGACGATATGACCTTTGTTTCCGCTTCCAGCAGCGGAGATGAGGATGATGACACCGTCGAATGGGACAACGTCGAAATCGACGAAGACGATGATGTGACGCTCACATTGACCGTCCGCATTCGCTCATCCGCCGATGATGGCGAAGTTGTTCTCCGTGTGGAAGCTGATGGCGAAGTCGATGAAGAAGACACGAATGTAGAAGATGAAGATTCGGATAACGACGATGATGACAACGACGACGATAATGATGAAGATATCGAACTCTCGGTCGATGACAGTGGTGATCCCGTTGATGCCGGAGACACGGTCACATACCGCATTCGCCTGGAGAACAACGGTAACAGCGATGAAGAAGTAGATGTTCGCGCGGAACTCGACGATGACATGACGTATGTCACGTCCACGGAAGGCGGCGATGAGGATGATGACATCGTCGAATGGGACGACATCGAAGTGGATGAAGATGAAACAGTGACGATCCTCCTCACGGTTCGCATGAGGACATCCGCCGACGAAGGCGACACTGTTCGTCTCCGCGTTCGCGCAGACGGTCAGACTGAAGATGAAGAAACGGAAATTGACGACGACGATGATGATCAAGACGAAGACGTCGAAGTCTCGATCAGCGAGGCAGACGATCCAGTCGAAGAAGGCGAGGTGATTACCTACCGCATTGTCGTGACGAACCGCGAGAACAACCCCGTCCGCATCAGCGCGAGGGCGTTTCTCGATGAGGAAACGTCATTTGTTTCCGCGTCGGACAGCGGCGATTTGCAGGGCGATGACGAAGTCGAATGGCGCAATATCGACATTGCACGCGACTCCAGCAAGACAATCCTCCTGAGTGTTCGCCCGCGCAGCACGGTCGACGACGGTGACACAGTGATCCTGCGCGTGGAAGTCGAAGACGACGAAGACAGCGAAACAACACGCATCGAGGACGATGACGATGATGACGATAACAATGACGACATTCGCATTTCGATCACCGACACGCCAGATCCAGCAGAAGTTGGAGAGATCGTGACGTATCGCATCCGTATCGAGAACCTCGATGATGAAGACACGGAAGTCGATGTTCGCGCTGAACTCGACGCAGACCTCGACTTTATCTCAGCGTCACACAGCGGCGACGATGAAGACGAAATTGTGGAGTGGGACAATATCGAGATCGATGGCGATGATGACATCGTCCTGACGCTCACTGCCCGTGTCCGTTCATCGGCGGATGACGGAGACTCACTCGAAGTTCTGGTTGAGGCGGAAGATGAAGAGGATACAGAGAGGACGAGCGTCGAAGATTGATGCGTTTCTCGCTATCCCTTCGGGCAAAAAGGGGGTACTGTACGCGGACATGAATCCAGCTACTACAGGAGAAAGCTTCCAGGGACTCGGTATAGCGCCCGCAATTCTGGAAATCCTCGATCGGAATAAGTTTACGAAACCGACGCCCATCCAACATGCGGCCATTCCGCCGTGCATTGAAGGAAAGGACATGATCGGCATTGCGCAGACCGGCACGGGCAAGACGCTCGCGTTCGGCATCCCAATGATTCAGTCGATGCTTCAAGGCAAAGGCCACGGCCTCATCGTGCTGCCAACGCGCGAACTCGCTCTTCAAGTCGATGAAACCATTCGACAAGTCGGAGGTCCGCTCGGCGTGCGTACAGCCGTCCTCATCGGTGGTGCGTCCATGCACGTGCAGCGCAATATGATTCGCAATCGTCCGCACGTTGTCATTGCAACTCCCGGTCGTTTGCTCGATCACTTGGAACAGAAGACGATCACCTTGAAGAGCGTCGTCGTCCTCGTGCTCGATGAAGCGGATCGCATGCTCGACATGGGCTTCGCTCCGCAGATTAATAAGATTCTCGCCGAAGTGCCGAAGGAGCGTCAGACGATGCTCTTCTCCGCGACGATGCCAACGGCAATTGTCTCGATCGCAACGAAGCACATGAAACTGCCGCTTCGCGTCGAAGTCGCTCCGGCAGGCACGACTGCCGATCGCGTCGAACAGGAAATCATCATCGCACGACGTGAAATGAAGACGCAGCTCCTGCAAAAACTTCTCACAGATCACGCGGGAGCAGTCCTTGTCTTCTCTCGCACGAAGCACGGTGCCACCAAACTTCTGCGCTTGGTGAAGGCTATGGGCCATAGTGCCGCTGAAATCCACAGCAACCGTTCTCTCGCACAGAGACGTGATGCACTCGAAGGATTCAAGTCCGGAAAATACCGCGTGCTCATCGCGACGGACATTGCCGCACGCGGCATCGACGTCACAGGCATTGAACTTGTCGTGAACTACGATCTTCCACAGGATCCGGGCGACTACGTGCATCGCATTGGTCGGACGGGACGCGCTGGAGCCGCGGGGAAAGCAGTGTCATTTGCATTGCCCGATCAGGCAGGGGAAATTCGCAGCATCGAACGACTCATTCGCGTCAAAATCCCAACGAAGTTCCCAAGCGATATGGGTCCGCTGCCGAAAATGGACCCCGCAGTGGAAGCCGCAACGTGGGCACAGCCGGAACGTCCTCCGCGAGGCAGAGCGCCGTTCTCGCGAGGTGGAGGAGGGGGTGGAGGTGCACGAAGTGGTCAACGTCGATTTGGACGAGGCAGAAGGTGAGAGGATCAGTTACATTGATGTTCAACATTGGAGACGAGGCACCGGCATGGAAACTTGCTGATCAACAAGGAGAGAAGCGTTCCCTCAAGGAATTTCGGGGAAAATGGGCCATTCTCTACTTTTACCCGGAAGATGACACGCCTGGTTGTACGACTGAAGCGTGCGGATTTCGCGATGTCTCAGAGAAGCTGACAGGCCTCAATGCTGTTGTTCTCGGCATCAGCCCCGATTCAACCGGCAGTCACGATAAGTTTGCCCGCAAGTTCTCGCTCCCATTCACATTGCTTGCGGATCCGACGAAAGACACCCTGCGTGCGTATGGCGCGTGGGGAAAGAAGCTCGCCTACGGAAAAGAGTACGAAGGAGTGATTCGCAGTACATTCCTCATCGACCCGGAGGGTATCGTCCGGAAGTCCTACTCACCAGTGAAGGCCGATGGACATGCCGCGCAGGTTTTAAAGGATCTTCGAGTCTTGTCTAAGCGCTAATCGTGCTAGAATGGTGGGGATTTCCCCCTCTTCTTCATGAAACAGTCCTACTGGTTGTACGGCATGCTCGCCGTTGGTGTTCTTCTCATTCTCTGGGCGTTCTCCGGTTACAATTCTCTTGTGACGGAACGTCAGAATGTCGATACGTCGTGGAGCCAAGTTGAGACGCAATATCAGCGACGCTTCGATCTCGTGCCGAACCTCGTTTCCACTGTCCGCGGAGCCGCGAACTTTGAACAAGAGACGCTCACTGCCGTTACGGCCGCTCGCACCCAATGGATGGATGCAGACTCACGTGAGGAGCAAGTTTCTGCAGCAGGATCGTTCGACAGCGCATTGTCGCGTTTGCTCGTGACGGTTGAAGCGTATCCACAATTGCAAGCCACTCAGGCATTTCGTGATCTTATGACGCAGCTTGAAGGAACGGAGAATCGCATTGCGACGTCACGACGCGATTACACCGAAGCAGTGCGGACCTATAATCTCACTGTGCGGCGCTTCCCGGGACTCATTCTTGCAGCGATCTTTGGCTACGATGCAGAACCGGAATTTGACGCAGCACCCGGATCCGAAACGGCCCCCACTGTGAATTTCGATTGATCATGCGAATCGCTCTCTCAGCGTCGTCGATTGCACTCGCGTGTCTGATCGCGCCGGCTGCGCTGGCGTTCGACATTCCCGTCAACGATGGATACGTGACGGACGCAGTCTCGAATCCTCGTATAGAACTCGTCATTCTGACAGCTGCAGAGGAAGGGGAAATTGAAGCTGATCTACATGCGTACGACAGAGAAACGAGCAATCAAGTTGCCGTGCTCATTGTGCCAACGTTGAGTGGCGCCGATATATCGCAAGTCGGCGTCGACGTCCTGCGGGCGTGGGGAATTGGAACGGAAGCCAAGAACAATGGCATCCTCATTCTTATCAGCTACGCAGACCGGACGATGGCGATTGCGACAGGATATGGTCTCGAAGGAGCGGTTCCGGACATCGTTGCAAAGGGGATTATCGACGAGGAAATGACTCCGTACTTCCGAGAAGGGGAGTTTGGAGACGGACTGAAGGCTGGCATCGATGCGCTCAAGAAACACATTGGCGGCGAATATACGGCAGATCGCTATAGCGGAGATGGAGGGAGCGTCTTTCCCTGGATTCTCTTCATCCTCTTTGCGTTCGGGGATGTCATCGCCGCTGGTCTTGGACGCACAAAGTCGTGGTGGCTCGGAGGTATCGTTGGCGGTGGATTTGGTTTGATCCTCACGGTACTCTATACCTGGTGGCTGAGCATTCCCGTCTTGGTGGGATTGGGATTGATTCTCGATTACGTCCTTTCGCAGAATAATTACACGGGAAGGAAAGGAAGAGGAGGACGAGGTGGGGGATTCTGGGGTGGTGGGTTCGGCGGCTCTGGAGGGGGTGGATTCGGAGGATTTGGCGGCGGATCAGGCGGAGGAGGCGGTGCATCGGGAAAATGGTGAAAATATTCGGCGCTGAGGTCGGCGTCGAGTAGAATGATGTTCATGAAACGCATTCTTCTTTCAGCGCTTGTTCTCGTTTTGTCTGCTGTTCCTGCATTTGCTTCTGCCGCCACTCTGACGGTTGGTGCGACGCAGCTTGAGGTCGGTTCTGTCCCGAAGGGGGCACAACGCGTGCAATTTCTCTCTCTCGCTTTTCGTGCAGCGTGCGATGCTCCAGTGACGATTGAAAGCATGGTCGTCGTTCACACCGGACTCGGTGATCCTAGTGATATTTCTCGTGTATACGTGATGGATGGTCGCAGGCGTCTTACGAGAGCTCGTGGTTTCGATACGTCCGATCAAACGGCCAATCTTCGTTTTATCCCACGGCTAACGTTGAAAGCGTGCGAAGAACGGGAAGTTTCCGTCGTCATGGATATTTCTGCTGATGCCGACGCAGCAGGAGAACACGGTATTATGGTCGAGTTTCCACACGACATACTGACAGATGCGACCGTGTCGCTCTCATCGAAGATTCAGGAATCTGCCGCCGTCGTACGACCAAAAACGACAGGATCTGTGAACGTAGCATTTCTCAGTCTCACGCAACCTCTGAAATTCGGAGCAGGACGAACTCTCGCTCGTTTCCGACTCGAAGCAGATGGTGAAGCCAATCAGCAGGTTCACTCGATTACGCTGACCAATGCCGGCAAGGCAACAGATGCTGATCTGAAGAATCTTCGTATTCAAAATAGGAAAGGAGACGTTCTGACAAATGTTGCAGCGACGATGGATGGTGATCACGTGCACCTCACGTTCGATCCTCCTCTCACACTCGATCGCAACGATGAAATCTTGCTCGAACTGAAGGGCGACATTCAAGCGAGCAGACGCCGCACAGTGCGCTTTATGGTGGAGGAACCGTCAGACCTTGAAGCGACCCCCGCCGCACGCTGAATCGCTCGCACAATGGTGGCGCTTCTGGCACACTTACGACCGATATGCGCATTGGTGTCCGCAATCGGACCTTGTTCGTCGCCCTTCTCCTTCTTGTTGCATGCACGAAGGGGGGAAACCGCGCACCGGCGGACGTTCTTCGTGACGCCGCAACAAACGCTCAAACCCTTCAATCTGCCGCATTTGTGGCCATATTCTCGTATGTCGGCGAAAGTGCAGAAGGGAGCATGAGCATCGG
>CAZBSN010000044.1:0-6744 GCA_964494435.1 uncultured Candidatus Peribacteria bacterium
CCAAAGGATCCGTATACTTGCGGAACCTATGACACTCCCTTCAGACGATTTTCCGTTGGACGCAGCGCTCGACGATACGAGTGCAACCGGTTCCCAAACGAGCAGCGCAACATTCGATGACGATGATGAAACTCTCGTCACGAAGGAAGGATTGAAGAAGTTGAAGGACGAGTTGGAATTCTTGAAGGGCACACGCCGCAAAGAAGTCGCGCAGCGCTTGAAGGAAGCCATTTCGTACGGCGACCTCTCGGAGAACTCGGAATACGAGGAAGCGAAGAACGAGCAGGCATTCGTCGAAGGTCGCGTCATCGAATTGGAGCGCAAGATCAAGAACGCAAAAATCATCTCTGAGCACGACACGAAGAAGACCGCGAAAGAAGTGAACATTGGTTCGCACGTCACGATCAGTGAAGAGGGAAAGAACATGGACCCGGAGACATTCACGATCGTCGGCGCAACCGAAGCAGATCCGTTCGATCACAAGATCAGCAACGAATCCCCTATTGGAAAAGCGCTGCTTGGCCAAGTAAAGGGAGACGTCGTTCGCGTGCCGACGCCGTCAGGCATTGTGGAGTACGAGATTGTGAAGGTAGCCTAATCGCTCCTTGTCGAAGCGATCCCCTGTCCTCTAGTCTGTCTTTACCGTGGCAGATCCCCAACCAACGAACGGCTCCAATGCACAGCAGATCGTTGTCGTGCCTGCGGACACGCGTGCGGCTCAGCCAGAACTCGTTGAACTGATACTCCACTCGGAGAGCATGAATGACGACGAGCGGAGGTACTGGATCGACATTCTTCCGGCGATGAATCCGGAGCAAGTGGGAAAGTTGAAGGATATTCTTGTGCGCGAGCGCGACCAACTCGCGGCAATCGATGCAAAGTACGCAACAGACATGTCGCGCGCCGCCGACGCTCAGGCTTTGCGGCATATGGGTGATGAGCGTCACAAGAAGCTTTCAGAGCGGGCTTCCACTGAATCCGATGCACGAGCAACAGAGGCGCTCGATGCCCAAAAGCTGTTGGATCAGATGGATAAGGTCTGATCAGCGCGGGAACCGGAGGAGCAGCTGATCAATGAGGATATGCAATTCTTGGGGTGATTCATCTGTTGCACGATATCCGCCGGTTTTGAGACGAACATCCGCTTCAGCCGCCCAGGCAACAAGCTCTTTCAATGACTCGCGTTTCACGCGTCTGGCATACGACTGAACCGATCGAAGCGCGAAGGGATGAATGCCGGTTCGTTCCGCAATCGCACGGGGATCCGTGACGTGATCCTCCAATGCCGCATGCACGAGCGTGAGATTCTTCACGAGCGACAGGAGGATCGCCCAGAGTCCGTAGGCATCTGCGCCGCGATCCAATAGTCGACGCGTGTAGCGAATCGCTCCGGCTTGGTTCCCTGCTGCAATGAGATCGCTCATCGTCCACACGACGCCTTCGTCTGTTGGAATGGTGTGCCGCTCAATGTCTTCCAGCGTCACCGCTCGTCCCATGACGGCGACGGATAATTTTTCGAGTTCTGTCGCAATCGCATCTTGATCGTCCCCCAATTCCTCTTGGAGCCGTTCGGCGACTCCCGGTGCAAGCGACATTCCGTACGACATCGCTTCGGATTGAATCCACGGCAGGAGCTTTTTCCCTTTCGTGATGGGAAATGTTTTGACCGTGGCAATGTCGATGAGTGCTTTCACGCCGCTCAAACGCTTATCAGGGGTGCTGTCAGCAACCAGTAGAACCGTCGAGGGGTGAACCGCCCCTTCGAGCGCCTGCATTTCCTCTTTCGTCGCTTTGGGAATGCCGTCCACAACGACCAAGCGCTTCTCCGCCAGAAAGGGCATGACCCCCACCTCATCCAAGAGATCCCGGACTGTCACGTCCTTACCCGTGAGCCGAATAATGGCGTCCTGCCCGTACTTTTTGCCAAATTCATCAATCCAGCGCAGTTTTTCCTTGCGCAGGCCATAGAGGTTTTCCCCAGTCATGAGGGTAATAGTCGGCACGGAGGCATTCTACCACGCATTATTTCAACCCACTTTCACTCCGCGTCAATTCTCTGCGGATTGTTGGAAACGCACTTTTACGGTACAATGAGAGGAAATGCGCACTCCACATACACGCAAACGGAAACTCAGCCCGCACCTTCTGGCGATGGGTCTCTTGTCGGTTGTGGGATCGTTCGCACTCGGCATCAGCACGTCCGGTGACATTCAAACAGTGCAGCATTCGAGCGCCACGGAAACGATCCTCGCAGGCGACCTCACGGCAGATGGAGAAATCAACAACAAAGACGTCATTGTGATCTTGGAGATTGCCGAGGGCTACAGGCCTGCGACTCCTCGAGAACTGCAAGCAGATCCGAACGGCAATGGCCGCATCACAGTCGACGACGCACTGCGTCTTCTCTCAACGCTCAGCGAGCGTTGAAGTACACATACACACACCTATGAAACTTTCTCGCGCCACAGCGCTTACGGCGTTCACCGCCATCCTGGTCACACAGGTTCCAGTCGCTTCGGCTGCATCGCCGGATATCACCTTGGAGCTGCGACCGCACTGTACGGTGGAAACGACGTTCGGAGGCGCAGTTCCAGATGTAAACGGCACCATGACTCCGACAACGTGTCCGGAGTTTACCGTTCGTGATCCACAGAATCGTGAAACACCCGTTCTGCATGTTGGTGACGTGCTTGATCTGGACCTCGTCATCCACAATCCTTCGCGCTTTCCGCTCGATCGTTTCCGTACATGGATTGCGTACGATTCGACGGTTCTTCAAGGAAGCGGCATCATCCTCACAGACATCTTCCCTGCCCCTACTCCAGGTGAAGCTGATTTCTCTCCGTCGGATAATTTCATCAAAGTCAGCGGCGCCACGACGACTCCAGTGTCGGCACAACTCGTGACAGTCGCGCGCATCACACTCAAAGTAATTTCGGCTCCACCGACAGGCGACATTCTCACATTCGACGATCCTTCTGGAAAGTTAGACAGCCGCACGGCTGCCGTTACGAGCGAAAATGACATCGAACAGAACCTCGCTTCACCGATCCAGGGCGGACTCATCGTTCGGATGGAAGCAGGAGCTGCGACCTCCACGGCATCGAGTGCAACATCTGTTGCACCCGCCTCTTCTGCAGCTTCCTCTGTAGGAACTGTCACAGCATCGTCTGTTTCATCTGTAGCATCTCTCGCATCGAATTCGTCTTCCTCGAAGGCTCCCGCCGTCACACTCTTCAATAAGCTCCAGGTACAGGGACTACGTATCACGACGGACGGAAGTTCCGTCTATCTCGCATGGAATCCGCTGCCATCGACGGAACTCGTTGGATATAACGTCTACTACGGCACCGTCTCAGGCCGGTATCTGCAACGCCGCAGTGTCGACAAGAACACGATGACTCTCACGATCCGCGCGCTCCCTCTCGGCGTCACGGAATATGCCGCGGTTCGCGGTGTGAACGCAGCAGGACAGGAAACAGACTTCAGCCAAGAAGTCGCTGTCACTGTTGGAAACCCCAAGACTTCCACCTCACCGTTGACGGGCGCCCTCATTGACGGCGGCCCACAGGGAAACACTCCGGGCACCGACGGCAACGTCGCAGGTGAAACGGGACCGGCATCGTGGCTCGTGCTCTTCGCGCTGATCTCTGCCGTCATCGGCACGTTCCTCGCAGTTCGCAGACAATTTACCGCGACAATACATCCACAAGCATGAAATCCGTCCATCCTTCCTGGCAATCGACTGAGGACGAACAACCCGTTCACGTCCACGCACGCACGACGCCAAAAGCTGGCGCACAGAAAATCTCGCGCGTCCCTGCAGCAGTCGTCGGCATCGCCTTGATGCTTGGAGTGGTTGTCTACGTCTCTGGAGGCATGGAGGAAATCCTCGGCCAGCTCACACCTGATCCTGAACCGGACATGACGGTGGTTTTGACACAGGATGGAGTACTGCCCTCTGAAATCACAGTTCAACCAGGCCACATTATTCGCTTCTTGAACAACGACGATCAGCCCCACATCTTAACGTCTGAAACACTCCCGACATCCGACAACGAGCCCTTCCAGACATCGAACATGTTTGAGGGAGAAGACTTCTTCTACACGGTCCCGCTCGGCTCCCCCGACGGAACACACCACTATATTTCGGAAGCCTCCGAAGACATTGAAGGAGACATAACGATTGGAGCTGATCCTTTTGCAGAAAGTTCTAGCGAATCGTCCATCGCTTCTGCAGTCTTTTCGGAAGCATCGTCTTCATCCGTTGCGGCCGCGCTTCCAACATCGACAATGTCACGCGCATCGGTCCCAACGGTCGCAGGAAGCGTCCTCGCCGTGAACCCGTACGTCGTTGGAGGGCCCAACCCAAGACCAACCGGATCCACAAGCATCAAGCCCATGGTCACACAGCATAAGCCGACGAAGAATACGGAAAGCGGACCAACACTCTGGATCGCGATTGCATGTGGAGCGGGAGCCTTGGCGTATGTCACAAGGAAGGCGTTGAAGGAAGCGTAAAAAGATCACTGGAAAACAGGAAAGCCGACGAGTAGGATTCTTCGCTATGGCACACAGCTTTGAAGGCGCGAAAGTTCTCATCACTGCTATTAACTCCGGCGTTGGCAGCGCCATCGGTGAAGAACTTGCGAGCAGAGGAGCAGATATCGTCGGTACGCGGTATCACACGGACGGTCTGCAAGAAGCTGCATCGCGTATCGGAAAATACCGTAAGATGTTTCATGTCGTGTCTCTTGATCAGACGGATCCTTCCAGTATTCAGCGAGCTGTTTCCGATGCAAAGTACGTCCTGGGAGGACTCGATATGCTCGTGACCGTTGCCTCTCGCCAATCCGAAAAATCATTTTTGGAAATGTCTTCTGAGGAAATAGAACAACAAGTGAAAGTGAACCTCACGGGTGCAATGTGGCTCATTCAAGAGGCTGTGAAAGCTATGATCGAATATAAAGGGAAAGACAAAGAATCTCGTCACAGATCAATTTGCGCCATCGGAAGCATTCGAGGCTTGATTCCTCTCAAGCCAGATGCGTACGAAGCATCGAAGGCGGGCATACTTCACCTTGTAAAAGGACTGGCCACTGAATTCGGACCACATGAAATTTCCGTCAACGCAGTCGCCCCTGGAACGATTGATTCACTTATCGAGCACGTACGATATGAGAGCAACGCTGAGGCATATCGTAAAGCATGGGATGGAGTTACTCCGGGAAATATTGCCACTCCAAAAGGCGTAGCAGAATCTGTTGCTCATCTCCTCAGTTCCGAGAGTATCAATGGTGAAATTCTTCGTATTGATGGAGGATTCAGCCAAAAACACTCGTTGCCCCTACGCCCAACAAAGGAACCGAATCCTTCAAGTCTGGAACTGCGAAAGTAAAGTCCTATGACTTTTCCCGTTTAGCTCCGGTATCGTCTTCGCCGTGCCCAGCGTCCACCGGAATATTCGGCTGCTCTATCTTCACAATTTCTGCGGAGATTTTCGACCGTACTACATCATTGCGATCTTATACTTTGCAGAAATCTCGGGATCGTTCACGCTCGGTATGCTCGTCAACGGAAGCATCATGGTTGCTGCGGCGTTCTTCGAATTGCCAACGGGCATCATTTCGGATCTCGCTGGGAGAAAGAAAACGATCATCATGGGAAACGTTGCAAACGTATTGTCACTCCTGCTGTACGTCATCGCCGATTCAGTGTGGGTCTTACTTGCGGGAGCGATCATACAAGGAATGAGCCACGCGTTCTTCAGTGGAAACAATGATGCGATGCTGCACGACTCACTCAAGGAAGAAGGAAAAGAAGACGAGTACGCCAATATCCTCGGACGCACGAAATCCATGTTCCAATTAGCACTGTGTCTCAGTGCCCTCGTCGGTGCGGTCATCGCACCATGGTCCTTCCGTTGGGCGATTTGGATTGCAATCGTTGCCCAATGCCTCACTCTCATCATCAGTTTTTTCTTCGTAGAGCCACACGTGCATTCACGCGAAAGCACGAATGTTCTTGCTCACACCAAAGAGGCGTTCCGACTCTTCTTCAAAAACGCGAAGCTACGAATGCATAGCATTGGCTCTGTCATCTGGAACGGCTTTGGCGAAACGACCTTCTACTTCGAGCCGGCGTTCATTTCAACACTGTGGCCTGTATGGGGAATCGGAATCGCACGGACTCTCGATCACGCACTTGGTTGGGCAAGTTACTGGTACGCAGGACCCGCAATACGCAAGTCAGGCGCAGTCATGGCTCTCATCATTTCTCTTATCGCGACGAATGTCCTGAGCTTCCTCGCATTCGGATTACAGTCGTCGCTGTCCCCCATTCTGCTTTCTCTCACGGCAATTCCGTACGGAATTATCGTTGTCGCTCAAAACTCGCTCATGCAGAAAGAATTCAGCGATAAACAGCGTGCCACCATGGGGTCACTCAATGCACTCTTCGGCAGCATCCTTTTTGGCATATGTTCCGTTCTCATGGGATGGATAGCGGACGTCTGGAACCCCGTAACAGCCATGATCGTCGTTCAGATCGTCATTACATCCCTTATTCCACTGTATTGGCTGATGTACAGAAAGCAGGTACGTCTTCAAGAATATTGAATAGTCGCCTTAAACCACATACACTCTCCGGGCTCGTACCAGGGTCGGTACCGAAGTAGTCAACCGGGCCAGACTGTAAATCTGGTGGCTCACGCCTTCGAAGGTGCAAATCCTTCCCGGCCCACCA
>CAZBSN010000045.1:0-6718 GCA_964494435.1 uncultured Candidatus Peribacteria bacterium
CTCGTCCGAGCTTCACGTTGCGGCCAAGGACCGTCATGCCGCGGCGGCGGAGATGCCTGATCGCCAGTTGCTCGCCGAGTGTCCCGGTATGCATGTGCGCCGGGCGAACGGGGGACCGTTTTCGCCAGGGAAGCATCCGTTTCATGAGCCAATCATGACAGAAAGGTGTACGTTTGTCCACCATATTCTATGGACAAGGAGTGCAAGGTGTATGAAAGTACACCCCATTCATTTTTTCTCTCTATGCTCACGCAACTTACATCGTTCGCCACCATTGGCCTTTCATCGGAACGCATCACAGTCGAGATTGGATCCACGCGCGGCGAAAGCGACGTCATTATCGTTGGCCTTGGAGACAAGGCCGTACAAGAGAGCAAAGAGCGTGTGCGTTTGGCGATCAAATCGAGCGGATTTCGTTGGTCCACCGCGTTCAATGTCATTGTGAATCTCGCTCCGGGAGACATAAAGAAGGTTGGTCCACGGTACGATCTCCCGATCGCTCTCGGCATTCTTCTCGCACATGGAGAAATTGAATTTCCGGATGATGCTCTCAACAATACAGCCGTTCTTGGTGAGCTCGCGCTCGACGGATCGCTTCGGCATGTGACAGGAGTTCTCTCCGCCGCGATTGCTTGTCGTAAGCATGGGATCAAAACCCTCATCGTTCCTCACGTGAACGGAGCTGAAGCTGCGCTCGTGCCGGACGTGAAGGTCATTGCAGCCACGAACCTCGTCGAGTTGATTGAGATCCTCCACGGGAACATCCAGCCACCAACGTTTGATGAGCCAGCATCGAGCATAAGAAAAGACCCGCTCCTGATCGATTTTGAAGATATTCGCGGTCAGGAACTGGCAAAGCGTGCCCTCGAAATTGCCGCAGCAGGAGGCCATAATGTCCTCATGAGTGGAGCGCCTGGATCGGGGAAAACGCTCCTCGCCCAAGCTCTCCGCGGCATTCTGCCCCCGCTCTCTCCGGAAGAATCGCTCGAAGTGACGCAGGTCTATTCCGTTGCGAATTTACTCTCGGACGATGCACCACTCGTGCGTGAGCGACCGTTCCGATCGGTGCACCACACCGCAAGCGGCGTCTCGATTGTTGGTGGGGGATCGATGCCCGGTCCTGGTGAAATCAGTTTGGCCCATCGAGGCGTGCTCTTCCTCGATGAAGTCGCTGAATTCCCGACGCAAGTTCTCGATGTGCTCCGCCAACCACTAGAAGATCGACGAATTACGATCACACGCGCTCAGGGGAGCGTTACTTTCCCATCCGATGTGCTTCTCGTCGCAGCGATGAATCCACCACAGTACTCAGCGGGATCACCCATGGCGATAAAACGGAGAATCAGTGCGCCGTTTTTAGACCGCATCGACCTCACGATTGACGTGCAGCCAGTGCCGATTGAAGACCTGAGCCAGCGCACGAAAGGAACCGGCGACTCGACGCAAACGATTCTCGACCGCGTGCTCAAAGCACGTGAACTGCAGCGTGTGCGCTTCAAGGATCACTCCATTCTCACGAATAAGGAAATGGGCATTCGTGATCTTCAGCAATTCTGCCAGCTCACACAGGCCTGTGAGGAACTCCTGAAACAAGCGGCGAAACGTTTGGAGCTTTCGGCACGCAGTTACCATCGCACAATCAAGGTCGCACGGACGATTGCGGACCTCTCTGAGAGTGAATCGATCACTCCTGCGCATATCGCCGAAGCGTTGCAATACAGGCAACCTATTGGGATAGAGGCATGATGGATGACAATCCGCTATGATGGCGAAAACCATGCAGCACTACGCCGACCGCCTCCAGCAACGTATCTCCGAGACGTCGCCCGTGTGCGTGGGACTGGAGCCGCGCCTGGAGAAGCTTCCTGAAGGCCTGGATCGTTCAGTTGAAGGAGCCGCTGCATTCGATCGCGGCGTCATCGACGCGGTCTGCGACATTGCCGCCGTCGTGAAGCCTCAACTCGCCGCATACGAAGCAATGGGATGGGAAGGCATAAAACTCTTCTGGGACACATGCACCTACGCGAAAGAGAAAGGACTCATCGTCATCGCCGACGGAAAGCGGGGCGACATCGGTTCGACATGCGAACTGTACGCTGCGGCGTACCTCGGAGCGGACAAGTCTGTGGATGCGCTCACGGTGAATCCGTACCTCGGTTCCGACGGCGTGCGACCGTTCATCGAACTCTGCGCAAAGAACGGAAAGGGGATCTATGTCCTCGTGAAGACGAGCAACCCGTCATCGGGCGAACTCCAAGATCTTCCTGCGGGAGACGAAGTTGTGCACGAACACATGGCAGAGCTCGTCGAGGGCTGGGGAACGGCGGACCTGGGACCCATCACGACCTTCTCCTCGGTCGGAGCAGTCGTAGGAGCGACGTACCCGGAAGAAATGCGCTACCTCCGAACGCTCATGCCGCATATTCCATTCCTCATCCCCGGCTACGGCGCACAGGGCGGAACTGCGGAGGATGTAAAAGCGGGCTTCCTGCCGGATGGCACGGGAGCAGTCGTGAATTCATCACGCGCGATCATCTTCGCAAGTGCAGGTGCGGACTGGCAGAAAGCTGCTCGCACTGCGGCTGAAACGATGGCGTTGGACTTGAAGAAGCTCTTCGCGTGATCACGGCGTAACCGTCCACGTGACGTCACTGTCAAAGACGGCGCGTTCTTCGACCCAGTTGAAGCGGCCCGAACTATCGGTCCATTTCACCGAACCGTTCTGTCCAATGCGGCCTCTGTTCTCCAAGACAATCCGTGCTGTAGCCGTGCCTGGACCAGGAAGAGAAAGATCGCCGTAGAGCGAGAGAACCGTTCCTTCGCTGGAGATGCCTTCTAGCGCATCAGGAACACTGCCGCAGACGATGTGCGTTGTTCCAAGCTTCTCGACGCCACAATCGACGAGCTGCCCCGTCGCCATGTTGCCGATCTTGAAGTTTGAGCCATTCACATTCGTCGTTTCGAACAAGAACTCCAGACTCTCCAAGGACACGGAACCGCCTGTCGCCGTCTCCGAACGGAATTGCACCGTGCTCAGCAGCTTCTGCTGACCTGCCGTAATCGTGCCTGTATCCGGGAGAGCTCCTTGAACGAGCGTGAGTCGGCCAAACGATGTCTGGTGTATGGGATACACCTGATTCTGCGGCAGCAAAAACTTCGACTGGCCGGTCGTCGTTCCCTCGGTTTGCAACGAGAAGGTCTCGATCTCGACCAATTCGCTCGAAGAGCCGCCGCCATCCTTGGGATCCAGTTCGAACACAATTCCGATGAGAACAGGTGTATTGGCCGGGAACGTAAATGTGCTCGTCGGCGTCACCGACTCCCATTTGCGATAGTCCGTGTTGTTGCTCGTGGCCAACGTCAGTTCCGTGATGTTTTGTCCGTTACTGTCGACAAGAAACACTTTGTTAATCGACAGAATTTCTCGGCGCAGAGTCAGGTGCGTGACTTTAAGGATGCTTGCCTCAGTATCACTCACCATCGTTCCTCCAAGAATGGCCGGCGTGCGCCTTCCTGTCAGGAGGAAACTGTTTTGTGCAGGGAAGAGAGGCGATGACGAGGATATCGAGGATGACGCAGAACTCGACGATATCGAGGAAGACGATGACGAGGATTCCGAGGATTCCGACGATGCCGGGGACGAAGAAGACGAGGATACGTCGCCAAATTGTCCGCGCTCGGCTCGGCGATATTCATCCAGTTCGCCTTCAGCTTCCGCAACGAATGCAGCGGCCAAGCGAGCCATCTGACCGCGTGTCAGTAAATGGTCCGGCTCGACGCTTCCTGGCAATGCGACGCCATGCTCTTCTGCAGCTAAAACGTACGGCCGGTACCACATCCAGCGCTCGTTCTCCGGTGGTTCAGGCAGTGTGTAATCTGCAATTTCCACGAGAATTTTGAGCGCTTCGACATAGTTGACTGAGCGCTCAGGATGAAAGAGCCCGTCGGGATTGCCTTGGACAATGCCCGCGTCTTTCGCGGCACAGATGTACGGCGAGAACCAGTCACCAATGCGGGCATCTGGGAAACACCATGGATCACTGTCCGCCGGCATGGGATCCTTTGCGTAATCGGCTTCGAGAATGCGTCCATCTGGAGCCGATGCCACGGCGATTTTCGTAAACTCCGCGCGATTCAACGTGCGATCCGGCGCAAAACTCCCATCTGGATTTCCGGCTACCGCACCGACGTCCGTTAGAACGCTAATGGCGGCCTGCTCAGCGACGGAGAACGATCCCACATCGGAGTAGTCGTCATCGCCGTGCTGATAATCAAGCGCGAACGATGCGACCGGAAGAGAAACTAAGAGGAGTGCTGTGACGATTCGCTTCTTCATAGGAGCGCAGTATAGCACCAAGGCATTGTTGCTCGCCAAACAAGGACGTATAATTGCACCACTTTCCCTCACTTTTATGCAGAAAGATTCCTGGCTCTATTCGGACACCTTCCTTAAGCGCGCATTCGCGATTTGGGGGCATTACTTTGTCGCCAACATCATTATCGCCGGCATCGGCTTCCTGGTGTTCTTCCTCTTCATGCTCACGGTCGGCCTCAACCTCGCATTGATGCAACCGCAGAAGCACATGTATCAAGGTGACGAAACACAGATGGAGGACGATGCCCAAACATCGTGGAAGATCGAAGGCGGTGCAAAGCCGTTACTCGACTAAAGGAGAGCGGGGAAGGGCTGCTTCTGACGTTATTCTGCTGTACGCTTCGGCCGTTCTGTCGAACACGGCCCCGTAGTTCAAAAGAAGAACGGCCCTCTCCTAAGGGGCAGATGCTGGTGCGATTCCAACCGGGGCTACCACTATTCGTAGGGAACCAAGGTTCCCCACCTCTCATTCAGTCGCATATTTCAACGCCACTTTTGCGAGCAGCCGTGTCGTATCGATTGTTGGCAGTGGGGAGTTAGAATCGTTCACGACGATCGGCAATTCCGTGCATCCAAGGATGACTACTTCAGCTCCTCTTTCTTTCAACGATTGGATAAGTTCAATGACCGACTTAACTGTTTTGGGAGTAGTTTTGCCCGGAACAATTTCCTCAAAAATAATTCGATTTGTGCGTTCTTGCTCTGCATCAGAAGGAATGACGACGTCGATTCCAACTTTTGCCAAAACAGCGTTGTACAGTCCTCCACCAACCGTGAGTTTTGTCCCCAGCACCCCGACGTTCTTGAAGCCTTTTGCCACGCATTCATCCACCACTGCTTCCACAAGACTCAGAACCGGAATGGGGGATCGTTCTCGCAACTTCTCCAATGCAAAATGCATCGTATTGGAGGGAATAATGGCAAAATCGGCACCAGCATCGGCAAGGTTTACCGCGGAAAAGAGCAACAACATGGCAACTTCATCCCACTTCGGTTGAGCATCAAAATAGAGTTGTGATGAAAGTTCGTGCAGTGAGATTTCTGGATGTTGGAAGCTCTTCGTTGCTTTCGCGGACTCTGAACAAATCGTCTGGAAACAAAGCCCCGCTCCTTCCGCTGACACGCCAATAATACCAATGTGCTTCATGGTCTGAATTTACTCCATTCTCAAGCTTCCAACACCACCACTTCTCTGCCTTCTGCAGGGAGTCCTTTGATCTTGTGTTCGGAAACCGCAGCCTTGCCCGTCGCACCGGCGATCTTCAAGATTTCGGGGTGGATCTTACCGTCACCGCCAGGAACAATGACAAGGACGCGCGGGTCCACTTCATCGAGCAACGTCTGGGCATACTTGGAATTGTCAGCGGGGAGAACAAGGACGTGCACGTCACCCAAGCGTTCAATGTCGGCCTGGCTCCATTCTTCGATGGGTGAGGAGGGGAGAGCAACGCGAACGCCATCCATCTGGAGAACGAACGACACCTGCTGTCCTTCTTTCTGTCCAATGCCGCGGATCGAGACTCCACCGACGTCGTATTCACCTGGCCAAGAAATCACGGAATCCGCAGGCGCTTCCTCTGGAGTGGAGAGTAATGAAATGGCGTCCTTCTGCGCTTTTTTGGGGTACACGACAATCTCCGTCTTTCCTTCTTGAAGGGAAATGCTTGAGCCGCCGAGGGGACGCAGAGTCAACATAACGAGGCAGAGTGTAGATGAGGGACGAAGTTGGGACTAGGGCTTTGGCGACTCCAGGACGATGCGCTCGATCTTCGCGCCGAGCGAACGGAGTTTCTCGTCGAGACGATCGTATCCGCGTTCGATGTAGCGAACGTCCGTGATGGTCGTCTGACCTTCGGCACAGAGACCTGCAAGCACCATCGCCGCTCCCGCGCGGATGTCGTTGCTGGCGACTTGGCGACCTCTGAGCGGCGTGGGACCGATGATCAGAGCCTGGTGTGAGTTGAGAATTTCGACGTGTGCCCCCATTTTTTCCAATTCGTAGAGATATGCGAGACGGCCTTCGAAGAGTGTTTCAAAAATACGCGACACACCCTTCGCTTGCGACATCGCCACACCCATCGGAGCTTGGAGATCGGTCGGGAAACCAGGGAAAATCATCGTCTGGGTCTTGATCGCATTGAGGAACGAAAGCTCACCGTCGACGAAGAGGACCTTATCGTCGGCTGTGTACTTCCAGATGCCGCCCATGCGGCGAATGACGTCGAGGAAGAACCGAAGATGATCCACGTCGACGTCATGCAAACGCAGTTTTCCCTTTGTCACGAGGGCCGCAATGACCAAACAGCCCGCTTCGAGGTAGTCGAAGGGCACGCGATGCGTCAC
>CAZBSN010000046.1:0-6692 GCA_964494435.1 uncultured Candidatus Peribacteria bacterium
GGAAGTATCCGCTTTGTTGTACATCTTGAAGCTCGTGCCGTCGAACCACATGTTCGTTGCGTTCACGGTGAAGATGACGTCGCCGAGCGTGGCCTTGTTCAAGCCGTTCAACGTGTTGCTGTTATTTGCAGCGGTGAACCTGAACTGACCGAACGGAGAGACGCCCGTTGGAATGTTCGTATTGTCGGCGTCAAAGTTTGCGTTGGCGATCGTCGTGATCTTCGAGAGCACAGTGGCGTTCATGTTGCCGCGAATGGCGTTGTTCCACATCGGCGTATCAGCACCAATGAACACTTCACTTTCGGCGATGTTGTCGCCGTCGTTCGCATTCAAGTTGGTCGAAGACTGACGTCCGCGCGCACGAACAGCACCGCGGCCAGTCGCATTGTCCGAGACGGCGAGAGGCAACACGTAGAGCTGGATGCGTTGTCCAGAAATCGCTCCTTGTTCATCTGACTTCATGCGAGGTTTCACAAGAACATCGAGGTTCTGGCCATTCGGGATGATTAGTTGACCATTTTCCATGTTGGCACAGAACGTGCCAGGGGCGACTTGATCGGAGCCACAACCGGAAACTGTTGCAGTAGCGAATGCGCTCACTGCGCCATCCATATAGAGTTCAAGACGTTCGAGCGACGTCGCAAGTGATGCGCTACCTGCGTAGAACTGAATGTCCGTGACATCGATGTCTTCATTCTGTGCGCGGAATTGGAGGCGGAGAATTGCTTCGCCGAGCACACCAGCCAAGAGTTGGCGATTGCGCGTTGGCGCTGAGTCGAGTGTGACGAAGAGGTCACCGCCGCGAACGAGCGTGAAGATCTTTGACGGGACTGTCGTCACGATGATCTCGCACTTCGACGTCGAGCAGACGCCGTTTGTCATGATACCAATGAGACTAGAGCCGTTGTCGGCTTCCTCGGCTTCGATGTAATTGCCCGTCGCAAATGCGAGCTGGAGCGTGTTGCTTGTCAAACTCGAAGCGATGTCTGCGTGTACTTCGAAGAGCACTGACGTTTCACGTGGGACAAGGATGCCGCCACCTGTGAGGTCATCGAACGTCACCAAGCCGTTCCAAATAGAAACGCCTGTCTGTGCTGGAGTGTCGACGACACCGTCCCCATCACTGTCGAACCAGAGCGTGTAGTTCTGTGCATTTTGAAGGCTGCCCGCAGTTGCCTGGAAGATGGCGTGCGTGAAGAGAACATCATCAGCATCGTTTGGACGAGCTTCGAATCGGAGGAGGTTTACGTTCCTGCTGTTCGTCGTGGCCGTGTCCATCAAGCCGATGCTCTTCACAGCGACGTTGAGTTCCGGAGTGGCGATGCGCTGGAAGTTTCCCGAAATGGTGCCGCCTGGCGTCACATTCGTCACTGAGAGGCCTGTGCCGTCTTCGGCTCTGAGGTTGTAATCATCCGTAGCCGTGATGAGACCGCCGAATGGGCAGGTTGCAACATCGACTGTTGTACATGCATGCATGCGGAATATGTCGCCGTTCATCGGGTGAGTAGTCGTACCATTGTCGATGAAGTCGACTTGGAGTTCCCATGTTTGCTGGCCACTCACCTCGAAATCCTTGAAGTGATAAATCTGCCACGTTTCGGCGTCGTCCGAGAAGAAATCTCCAATTCCGGAGTTGCCCTGCGTTGTTAAGCGAGTTGCAGTAATCGTCTGACCGTCTCTCGTGTTGCGAAGTTCAACGTCTTCGAGAACGTTCGCAATGGGACTGTTCGGACCAAGGCCAAAGTTCTGGGACGTCTTGCCTTCGATTGCGACGTACAGGTCGCGGATATCTACAACGCCGTCGGTTGAGATGACGAGGTTTGCGAGCACTGCATCATCGTCATCGCGCGTAAACACCTGTTGGACGGGACCATCAATTTGAAGATCAAGTGAGAGATTGCTCGTCGGGCAAAGGATCGTCTCCGATGCTGTCGCAAGATTATTGCTCGTAATCGGATCCATCTGAGGCGTCGTTGCGATTAATGCGTTATGCACAATCGCTTCCTGGCACGAAACTGCCGGCCTCACGTGATATGTGAGATTCAGAGTATGCGTTGCACCGACGGCCAACGCGCCAAGGTTGCAACGAATGATTCCCGATTGCTCTGAGCAACGCGAATCGGAGTTTTGCGGCTCATACGTTGTTTTGTCCGGGAGGCTCAAGGTCACATCTCGTGCGACCGCAGCGTCAGGACCATTGTTGATGACGCTCACTGTTACGCCGTAAGCACTATCCATAGGAATAGGACCCGGAACGACCGTCATGGTAATTCCTACGTCGGCGTCGCCGTCCGCTTCGTTCGTGTCTTGTGCGTTAGAACATCCTGCATCGGCAAGATCGATCGTGCCATCGCCGTCATCATCCGTACCGTTATTACAAGCGACCTTCGGAACTTCGACCTTGCACGATGCATCACAGCCATCGCCCGTGAGGCGATTGCCGTCGTCGCACTGTTCCTGAAGATAACTTTGTATGATCCTGTCGCCGCAGTACACAAGCTTACAGTCGCGGGCGCAGCCAACATACGGAGCAGAGTCCGTCATCGGTATATCCTGCATTCCATTATCACATTCTTCGCCGTGCGAAGGAGTCACGACTTTATCGCCGCATGATTCGGTCTGACACATCGTGGAACATCCATCACCAGGTTTCGTGTTGCCGTCATCGCACTGTTCATCGGCATCGATCGCTGCATTGCCGCAGGACGGAACGACCGGGCACGAGAGCGTGCCGCACGGGTTCGCAAGACAGCCGTTTGCACCGATCGTCGGGTCTGCCACGTATGTACATCCGGCAGGAGCCGCAGCACAGACTGGGGTCGGACAGTTCGCCGCTTCCTTGATACATGCAGCGGAACATCCGTCTCCATTGACGATGTTGCCGTCGTCACATTGTTCCGCTCCTTCCACTGTCTTGTTTCCACAGAAGGGAATGACAGGCTTGGTTCCCACTTTCACAAGCATCGCCGCATCCGCGACGGTGTAGCCCTTTTCGCTCGCAGCGACCGACAACTTGATCAGATCATTGTCCTTGCTGATGGAGACGACGCCGATGAGTTGCCATGTGGTTCCTCCCACCGTCACGCCTTTCGGAGCGATGGTTTGGTTCTTCTTGATTGAGGACGCCCATACTTTTCCGGCGGCGCTGTACGAATATTTTGCCTCTTTCGAAAATGTGGCGTTGGCGCCCCATGTTGCGTAGATGTAGTACGCACCCTTCGGGACATTACTGAATGTCCAACTTGCTTCGGGGTAAACTTTTGGCTGTGGCTTTGTCAGCACTGCCGCGTGATAGGCCGTGTCACCCTTATATCCTTGAGGGTATGCAGTAGTACTAAACGCGCCGGCTGTGAAGCCTGGCTCTCCATCATCGATGACGAACTGGGTGGGCGGGGTCGCCACCTGCGCTCGCTGTGTCGAGTTCGATGTGTAGCTGAGCGCAGCTGCAGAGACGCAGAAAACGGCTGCAAGAAGCCGCGTACGCTGGGTAATACCCATAGGGATATGTTGGAAGGATGTATGTGTTACCCGTGTATAGTACCATATTTTATATTTATTAGCAACTACGTCGTTTCATTCCGCCAACACACCAGCCAGGTACACTGGTGCGCGTGAAACGAAATGAGCACATCCAACGCTTCGTCGAACTTCTCCACGAGTGGTACGTCATGCAGCGCCGCGATCTGCCGTGGCGCGATCTGTGGGACCTTTCAGAGAATGATCGGGCGTATCGCGTCTGGATTTCGGAGGTCATGCTCCAGCAAACACAGGTGTCGCGAGTGATTGGATCGTACAAAAAATTTATACAAGAATTTCCGCACCTCATCGACCTCGCGAACGCGACGAATCGAGAGATCCTCCTCGCATGGCGGGGTATGGGATATAACAGCAGAGCACTCCGTCTGCGCGACGGCGCGAAGGAGATTATCGAAGAACACGGCGGACGATTCCCGCATGAGTTTGATGATCTGATCTCCATCAATGGTATCGGTGCTTATACGGCTGGAGCGATTCGCACATTCGCATTTGATCTTCCGACGCCCTGCATCGACACAAACATCCGTCGCATTCTTCATCGCACGTTCGTTGGTCCGGAGAATGTAGATGGAACATGGAAAACGGATGACGCGAAATTATCGAAGATTATGGAGGACGTATTGAGCCGGTGGATTCATGACGGTCATTGTGGAAGTGATCTTCTCTCCGCGCTCATGGACTACGGTTCTCTCGTGCAGACGAAGACCAATCCGAAGTGGGAAGCCTGTGTGCTTACGGAAGCTGGGATTATGAAAGTGACGCCAAAAAATTGGAAAGCGCCCATTCGAGGAGCGGCGAAAGAGAAGTTGAAGATGGAACCGGGGAGATACGTCGGATCGACGTACATTCCGAATCGTATCTTTCGTGGACGCGTTGTGGAGGCCCTTCGTGATCATCCACATGGCCTTAAATTAGAAGAAGTGGGTAAGTGGATCAGCCCTGACCATAAACAAGAACTTCGAACGTGGCTTCAAGATTTGATCAAAAAATTGGTTCAAGAAAAAATGATCATGAAGAAGGGGGCGAAGTACGTGTTGGCGGAATAGCCGTCGGGCACCCCTCTCCCGGTTGCGACCGGCCTCTCCCAGAGGGAGAGGCAAAACGAATGCTGAATTTTTTGTGAGCGCATCCTCTCTCCCATAGGGAGAGAGTTAGAGAGAGGGGTTCCCCGCAGGGGCTTACTTCGCCAACTCTTCCACGCGTCTCTCACGGATGACGTTCACCTTAATGACGCCAGGGTACGTGAGTTCCTTCTCGATCTTCTGAGCAATGTCCTTTGCGAGGCGCATCTGCTCCAGGTCGTTGATCTTCGACGTGTCGACATAGACGCGGATCTCGCGACCGGCGGAGATGGCGAAGGCTCTGGAGACTCCTGCGAACGTCTTTGCGACTTCTTCCAGTTCGCGGAGACGCTTGAAGTATTCTTCGATCGATTCTCTGCGGGCTCCAGGGCGAGCGCCGGAGATGGCGTCTGCTGCTGCAACGACGAATGCTTCAGGGGAAGCCATCGGGATGTCTTCGTGGTGAGCCGCCACACAGTGAATGACTTCGGGACGGATCTTGAAGCGCTTACAGATCTCAACGCCGATCTCGACGTGCGTGCCTGCAACTTCGTGATCGAGCGCCTTGCCTATGTCATGAAGCAAGCAGCCTTCGACGACGACGCTGACGTCGGCGCCGATTTCTTCAGCGAGCATGCGTCCGATGTGCGCCATTTCGACGGAGTGCTTGAGCACGTTCTGTCCGTAGCTGGTGCGGAAGCGCAGGCGACCGATGATCTTCAAGAGATCCTGTGGGTAGCCGGCAATGCTCAGTTCTTCCACGGCGCGCTTGCCGAATTCGAGCATCATCTTCCCGACTTGCTCCTTCTGCTTCGCGACGATCTCTTCGATCCTCGCTGGTTGAATGCGGCCGTCTTGCACAAGCTTCTCCATGGAGAGTTTCGCGACGTAGCGGCGAGCGAGGTCGTAACCGGAGATGACGATCACGCCCGGCGTGTCATCAATGATGACGTCGACGCCGGTTGCCGTTTCAAAGGCGTTGATGTTGCGTCCTTCCTTTCCGATGATCTTTCCTTTTACGTCATCGGACGGAAGTTGGACGACGGTCGCGGTCGACTCCGTTGCTGTCTCAGATGCGTAGCGTTGCATCGCCTGCGCCATGAGATCTCGTGCCTTGTCTTCGGCTTCATCCACCATCTTCTCTTCCATCGCCTTCACGTGCTTCGCAAATTCATCGCTGAATTCCACTTCAAGTTCTTTCTTGAGAGCTTCTTTTGCTTGGTCCTGTGAAAGCTTGCTCACTTTTTCCAACGCATCACGGTGCGTCTTCTGTGCGTCCTTTAACTCAGCCTGCATCGCTGTGAGTTCCGTTTCTTGTTTCTGCACGCGTTCTCGCTGCTTCTCGATCTCCTGCACTTTTCCATCGAGCGATTTTTCTTTCTCTTCAACGCGCGCTTGGTCTTTTTCCAGGCGGCTCGTCAGATCGCTTGCTTGGAGTTTTGCATCAGAAACGATTTCCTTTGCAGCAGCCTTCGCTTCTGCTTCCGCAGTTTTGATCTGCGCTTTTGCATCGGCAATTTTCGACTGCAACGAAGAAATCTCTTTCTGCTTTGCATCGATTTCGGCCTGGAGGCCGCGACTTATTTCTTTACCAGCCCCGCCGAATTGCTTGCTGGCGAAGTATCCTGCGACTAACCCGATGATCGCTGCGATGAGGAGTGCGAATGTATTCATAGGAGAAAAGGGGAGTGGCTCGTAAGCCGCCCACCCGCATGAGAGCGAGAAGAGTCTGGATTCCCGATTGGAGAGTCTGTAGGAGGAGTCTCATTGCGAGGAAGCGTCGGTCCCGAAGGGGATTTATCGCCAGTATACCGAGTCTTTCTAGAACTGCGAGGCGAAATTTTGGCTTCTAGACGGGCTAAGCTCACAGCTGAGCCAAAATCTCCGATTGCGATTTCATCGTTTCATGACGCGGTGTTCTCCATCATCTCAGAACGCCGTGAGATTCGCATGTCTGCGCCAATTCCTGAAGAAGCACATCGAGCTTCGTTGTGACGTCTTCGCGCGTCGAATCTTTTCGGGACGATGGGTCCCATGTCATTTTTCTTCAAATGCTCACTCGCAGGCCTCATGTTGATACAATTTTGTGTTCAA
>CAZBSN010000047.1:0-6676 GCA_964494435.1 uncultured Candidatus Peribacteria bacterium
GAATGGACTGATGCATACGCGTGTTACCGAAATGCTCGCTGCGAGAAACAAGCGGACGGTCATTGCGGCTGGACGATGTCATCGGAACTCAGCGCGTGTTTGCTCAATCCGCCAGCAGTAGACGCGTAATTACGCCGGCTTGAACTTAATCGACAACGAATTCACGCAATGCCGCGTGTTCTTCTCTGTGAGTTTCTCACCAGTGAAGACGTGTCCTAAGTGTCCTCCGCATTGATTACATTGAATTTCGGTTCGCGTGCCATCCGCATCGGGAATTTCTTTCACGGCACCCGGAACAAATTCATCGAAGGCCGGCCACCCGCATCCTGCATCAAACTTTGATTTTGACGAAAAGAGTGGATTGTCACATAGACGACAGACATAGGTTCCGTCTTTGTAGAAGTTGTCGTACTCGCCGGTGAACGGAGCCTCTGTTCCTTTATGGACGATCACGCGTTCTTCCTCCGGAGTCAGCTTGTGTAACTGCATAAGGAGCGCAGTATAGCAGTAACGAGTCTGACAGAGTGTGCTCACTCCCTCGTCTCTATCTACATCCGTCTCCCTTCTCTATGCCTTTACTGCTTCTTCTTCTCGGTCTCTTCATCCCGCGCGTCGTGATTGTGCTCCTATGGCTCTTCACGAGTTGGTTCACCGGAGTATTCGATTCGTTCATCATTCCCGTTCTTGGCTTTATCTTCTTGCCATACACGTTGCTCTGGTATTCCGTCGTCGAAAACACGGCGAATGGTGAATGGGGATTGTGGCAAATCGTGTTCCTGGTCATTGCTCTTGCGATGGACATTTTCCCGTCTGCTCGCACTCGCATGAATCGCCAATAATTTGTTCTCCTCTGTCATGATCCGTCTCCCACCCATTGCCATCGTTCTCTCGCTGGGTCTCACAGCATGCGCGACTATCGCATCATCGATGATGCAGCCGCTCGACCAAGCAGTGAATCGTCCCATGCCGCTCAACTTTGGATTGCACGTGACGACTGATCCCGCTGAAAACCCGATCGATCCTCCAGAAGCATTCGCTGGGTATCACGCAGCCATCGACTATGAAGTCTCGGCGGAGGAACTTGATGCGGAAGTGCCGGTCTACGCGATTTGTGGCGGAGAAGTTGTCTACAGTGGATTTGCAGAAGGCTACGGTGGATTGCTCGTGCATCGCTGTCGGATCCGGAGCCAAATGGTCACGGTCCTCTACGGCCATCTCGTACGTGAAGGCTTGCCGAAAGTGGGAGAAACCGTCACAGCCGGACAGAAGATCGCCATCCTGGCGCCCGCACGCAGTCCCGACAGCGGCGGAAACCGGAAACACTTACACCTCGGCATTCACCGAGGACGGGGCGTGGATATCCGCGGCTATGTCCAAAGTGAAGAGGAGCTCGAGGACTACATGAACCCCGCCGATGTGTTGCCCATGGTTGGGCTGGAAGGGATCCTTCCGAACATGCGGGCGTACTGGGACACGGGGTCAGGATCGATGGCTGACTAGTTTCTCTGGTCTTTGGGCAGTACGTGGCACTACACTAGCCGCGATGTCCAGATTGCCGCATGCTCAACGACTGGCAGAAATTCTTGTCCTTCTCCTCGTGGGATTTTCTATTCTCTGGCGAGGAGGGAAGAGTGTCGATGCAACGTGGCTTCTTGCGATCGTGACGATTGTCGTTCTCTGTTGGCCGCTTGCGCTCTCGCTCATGGGGCGGCGTGACAGTGAGGATGCGAAAGCGCCGCTCGTCACCGTACCGCTGCCGCTCTGGGGAATGCTCCTCGCGTTCGTCGTGTGGACGATGATCAGTTATGCAGTGTCGAGCGTGCGAACGTACGGACTCGATGAAGTGCTGCGTGATGCGTCGTGTGTGCTGCTCTTCCTCTGGGTTGCCAGACGCGCGGGCAATCAACGATCAAGCCTTCTCATGGATGGATTCCTTCGCACCGTGACGATTGCATCCGGCATTGCTCTCCTCTTCGGTCTTATTGTGTACGCACTGCAGCCTGTGAGTCGCTTCACAGGCACATTCCTCGACTGGCGGTTCCACACCGATTACTGGCCAAATGCGTGGGCAGAGTTCGCGTTGCTTGCGTGGCCGCTTGCCGTATTGCTCGCCATTCGAACGCGCGATCACCGAGCGCGATGGGCATGCATCGTCATTGGCGGATTACTCATTGGCAGTATCTTCCTGAGCTACTCGCGCGGAGGAATGCTGGCGCTTGTCGGTCAGCTCGTACTCGTTGCGCTCATTTCAGGAGCGCTTGTCCTGCGCGACGTGCGCGTGACGAAGATTGTGCGTGAGCGAGGGTATGCGATCGCGGCTGCGCTCATCCTTCTTCCTGCGATTGCCGTCGCTTTCTTCCTCACCTCGAACGCCATCCGCAGCGTTCGCTATGACGTTGAATCGGTCGCGGCAAAGGCGACCTTCCAAAGTGATGAAGGCACATCGTCTATTTCTGAACGCTCGCAATTCTTCGGACAAGCATTGACGCTCGCGCTCGAACGGCCTCTCACGGGATACGGTCCCTACAGCTTCCGCTTCTCCCAGCCGCACCTCATGAATGGCGCGCTGCAAACGTCCGATCATCCTCATAACGTCTTCCTGAAGCTTGCGGCGGAACGCGGGTGGATCGCGATGTTCCTCTTCATGGGCATTCTGGGATACGTCGGATTATTGACGTTGGACCACCTCTTCTTTGATCGAAAGAATGATTGGTCGCTCGGCAAAGACATTCGCACCATCCTCATCTTCATTGCTATCGCAGGCGTCCTTGCGCATAACCTCATCGACTACAATCTCCAATTTGTCGGACTCGTGTTGCCGTTTTGGATACTCCTCGCATTCTTGGCAACAGACCTGTCGGAGAAGCGTCCGATGAGCCGTGCGTCTTTTTCACACTGGCGTCTGGCGCGTTCGTGGACGCGCGTTGAATCGCTCATTGTCATCTTCTGTCTCGTGCTGGTTCTGGTCGAAGGAGCCTTCCTCGTCACATCGTCACTCGGTCGCAGAGCCGAAGCGAAAGGAAGCGCGAGCGGAGCGTTGCTCTGGTACGACCGAAGCAGCCCGGAATGGTTCAGTCGTGATCTCCTTCTCAGCCACGCTCGACTCCTGGAGCGAACGGGAAAGCTCGATGAGGCCGACACGGTCATTGCGTCCTCACTCAATGAGAACAGAATCGACGCCCGCGCGTGGCGCATGCGTGCAGAACTTGCGCTCCAACGGAAGGAGCCTGGTCTGGCTGTGCAGTATGCTGCTCACGCCTACCAACTCGGTCGCTATACCGACATTGGCATTCTTCGGACGTGGCTCGAAGCGGCAAAGCAGTCGGGAACTCTGGAGAATCTGCGAGGAAGGAAGGAAGAATTCGATACGGTCTTCGCCTCGTTTGCAGAAGCAGTCGAACAGAACAGTCATTTCATTGCCCTCTCCCAGAATGTGGAGGAGCTGGAAGGCGTTGCGGAGCTTCTGGCACAACTCTTCCCCACGGATGCGGTACGTTATCGACTTATTGCTGCTTCCGCTGCGGAACATGCAGAGGAGGAACGGTCCAAAGTCTCAGCCCGCCCGCCCGGTCTTCTTTGGTAAGTTTAAGGATTGGCAGAGCGCTCCAGGGATCGTCTGCGAGGAGCTAAATCGTCTATTACGATATCTGTAGAGTATCTATTGCCAAAAGTAACACTTTCCGTTCGGTACTGCCACTGCCATGCATTTCTCAAATAACAGCCCTATTACCTTGTTTAAGGCAGCTGCAGTCATTTCTGTATATCCAAAAAGACCTCGTCGGCCTTTTGGCGGGGCCTTTCTGACGAGTGTTATTGGTCGCTCCCCGGTAGGAGCGTCGGAACTGTCGCTTTCCCTAGGCCCTAGACCCGCTTAGCGGATGGTCGGGAGGCTGATTACCATGCTCAGAGAGAGGATGGTAATGCATGCCACGTGCATGAGCACGAGGGGCAGCGAAGCAGCACGGTGAGTCGTGAACTTCACGTGATCCATAGTAAGTCCCTTGAGGGACGGGCAGGAGTGTACGGAGGGGTGTTTTGTTGTCGAGTTATACTTGTTCTACTCTTGTGAACAAGGTTCCAGAGGGCATACCGTGTAAAAGTTTATTTTTGAGGGTTATATCAACGGCTATGGGGTATGTTCGTTACACCATACTTGTATAATATTTGTATACAATGTGGTGGTAAGAAGTGCCGGTAGGCCCTTGTTTAAGCGTAAAAGTATGACGATATGATCTATAGGGGTGCCTGGCGGCTGTGAGAGGCAATCGGCTACCATCAGGCCCATGGAAGAACTCGTTGTCCTCGTCGACAAGCATAATAACGAGCTGGGAACCATGCCAAAGGCGACGGTTCATACAGCCAATACCCCTCTCCATCGAGCGTTTTCCCTCTTCCTCTTCAATGACCAGGGTGAAGTGCTGCTCCAACAACGCAGTTCAAAGAAAACGTTCCCACTTGTCTGGTCGAATAGCTGCTGCGGTCACCCGGCCCCTGGGGAGTCCTTCGAAGATGCGATGCGCCGACGGGCTAAGCTCGAACTTGGCTTCGATGTCCAGAACCTTCAGGTCATCATTCCCGAATACATCTATTGGACCGAGATGCAGGGGATCGTCGAACATGAGTTCTGTCCGGTGGGGGTGGGTCGCGTTTCGACGGAACCCGTACGTAACCCCGACGAAGTCGAGGCCTTCAGATGGATTTCATGGAAGGAGTGGGTGGCGGAAGTGAAAGCTCGACCAGAAGCATATTCACTTTGGTGTGTTGAAGAGACGCTCCTGCTTGAAGCATCAAAGGAGTTTCAGGACTGGTGGATGAAGTCCTAAGCGCTAGCTTTCATATATATCGATCAGTACCATCTTCGCGCGTCGGGACGTAGCTCAGTTGGTAGAGCGTACGGTTCGGGACCGTAAGGCCGGAGGTTCGAGTCCTCTCGTCCCGACCAGTAGATTAAATACAACACGAGTTATTGCTTTTGTCATAGAGAAAGCCTCGATGCATCTGTGCATCGAGGCCTACTCTTCCGGAATCGTCGGCCGGCTAAGAAGCATGGTGCGAAAGGAATTTCTCCAGAAAAGGGGTGCGATCGATTGTCCCGCTTCTTTCTGTGCTAATTGATGCGCTCGCGCCGAACGCATCCAATGCAGATTCGCCGCGCAGCATTTCGCCAAGCGGCCCACTGTTTGAGTCGCGTGTTTGGGGCTGGGTGTAGAACTCGCCCACGTGCGGAAAAATGAGAAATAACAACCCCTCGCGCTCCTCATCCGTGAGAGCGACGGTATCTGCTTTAGCCGACTTTTTGATGGCCAGCGTGCAGATTCTTTTGACTATTGTCGCAGCGTCGCTTTCAGCTGTGAGAAGACCGTCGAACTCGCCGAGAGGCGTGCTCGTTTCGAGCGTGTAAAGGAAGCTGATGTCATCGAATGTGATAACACCTTTATAGCTTATGCCGTCCCTTACTTGCTCTACAGATATTCTCAGACACATCCTGCTTTTATCCATGGCCGAATCTCCGAAAGAGCTATGTAGTGGCTGCTTATGCTGAGCCACCGAGAGCTTGACAGATTTCCTGTCTATAGCACTTTCTCCTTTTGGATCTTTGTTGTCAATCAATGATGGGATTCTGGTAGGCTCTCGTTATGTCTACTCCCAACGTTGAAATCTACGCCATTCAGTACGCCGATTCGCGCTACTACGCCGATCAGCTCTTTGCGATCGACGACACAACCGATCCGGAATTCGGAAAGGGGACCGAGTTCGTCGATTTCAACTGGCTCTTCTACGTCGTAAAAACGCCGAACAAAGTGATTCTCATCGACACCGGTTTCACAACGGTCGAGCCGCTCAAGCGATGGGGGATGGGGGAGTTGGATGGCAAAGAGTTTGTCGTCCACGACACGGAGGAGTTGCTCGCTGCAGTCGGCATCAAGCTTTCAGACGTAACGGATGTGATCCTCACACACCACGACTTTGACCACGTTGGTGGAATGCATCTCTTCTCCCATGCGCACGTGCATATGAATAAAGAAGCGTTGGGAGTTCTACTGAGTGACGAAGGAGCGAAGATCGATACGCCGAAAGTTGTCGCGGATCTAGGAGCTCGCAGCGGCAATCTCACGGTCTTCGATGATGCGTATGAATTCGAAGGCATTACGGTTCGCCGCATCGGTGGTCACACACCAGGTTCATGTGTTGCAGAGCTGACAGTGGGGGATGCAACCTACGTCTTCGTCGCCGATGAGTGCTACGTCCTTGAGAACGCTGAAGAAGGAAAGCCGATTGGGTATCGCATCGGAGACAAGTCGAAGAACGTTGCGTTCGTACATGAGATGAAGAAGCGCATTAATGAAGTCGATTCGTCAGGTTCGCAGAAGCACAAACTCATGAAAGAGGGGAGTGGCAAGAAGCTCGTAATCCTCCCGTTCCACGAACCCAGAGTCATGCAACAATTTCCGCATGTTGGTGGGAATAAGTACGTTGTGAAGGTTGTGTGAGTCTTAGAGTGACAAGAGCACCATCGATGTAACAGCGAGCAGGATGCCAGCCCCCTGTGTAAGTGTGATTGTTTCGCGGAGGATGAGGAACGCCAGGACGATTGTCACAACCGGATAGAGACCTGTCATAAGCACGACGATCGACGCCTTTCCTTTGCCAAGGGCCATGAAGTAGAGGATCTGAC
>CAZBSN010000048.1:0-6631 GCA_964494435.1 uncultured Candidatus Peribacteria bacterium
CAATATTCATCAATCTTGCTCTCATGGCGTTCAACCTTCTTCCCATTCCGCCGCTCGACGGGTCGAACATGCTGCGGCTCTTCATTCCATGGCAATACCGCGATCAATACGAAGAGATCATGCGCTACGGTCCGTGGATCCTCCTTGGCGTCATTGTTCTGGAGCGCGCAACGAATATACCCCTTATCAGTGCATGGGTCGGCGTCATCACGGGATTGATCCTCGAACTCTTTGGAGTCATTTTCGGCTGATCAGGTCGTCCCCGGCCTGCAGTACGTCGTCATATTCGGACCGAGCCTGCTTGCCTCAAACACATGCCACAGCGCCCACGGCGTGTCGTTCCAGAGGAGGACGATTTCATCCGTTGTACGCGAAGCAACAGCGTGGAAGCATGGTGACCATTCGCTTAATTCACCGGACGGCGCTCCTGCGTAATCCGGTCGAAGCACCGTCGAAAACTCTCGCAGGTCGCTCGTTTCCTTCTTCACATTCTTCTGATCCACCAAGAAAAAGTGGGGAGATTGTGACACGATCATCGTCGTGCCTGCGCGGGATCGCAGAAATGCGCTCGTTGTTTGGTACGTGTCCGAAGTGAGTGCGAGCCATGTCAACTTGCCACACACGACGATGATGAGCAGCGGCGCCAAGAGCTTGATCCGGCTGTCGAGGTGTGCGAACGAAATTGCACCCAGCAGCGCGAGCATTGGCAGGATCGGCAGGAAAAATCGCCCGGCTGCACTCGTGTGGAACGCAAACACCAGGATGAACAGCGCGATGTAGAGGAGGATCGGAGCGAAGCGGGGATCGGGCAGCTCGCGCCAACGAACGATGGCAGCGATCGTCATGAATGCTGCGCCCAGCAGCACGATTTCCCCACCGAGAAGCGAGAGCAGGACGCGCAGAGGTTGAAGAAGCGTGAAGTACAGTCCAACGTCATGGCCAAGCACGCCTGTTCCCGCGTCGAGTTCGTACAAAGGACGCAGGAGGAACGGATAGCCAATCAAGAACGCCAGGAGAACGCATGGAACGACCCACCCAGCAGCCCTCGCGATGGAGCGCACATGGATGCCGCTGTTGAGGATGATCCACACGGGGAATACAAACGCGATGAAGCCGCTTTGCAGTGTCATCGCGGCAAACGTCGCCGCAGCGAATGCAAGGGCTGTACGAAGCGTGCTCGGTTCTTCCTGTGCCCTAAGCGAGAGCCACAATGTGAGGAGCGTGGCGAACGTGACGGGAATGTGCGGACGCACTGCACTCGTGAAGAGGAGGAAGAGAACGCTCGTGAGGAGCAAGAGCAGCGCTTCGCGCGGATAACCAAAACGTTTGGCGATGTTCCACAAGAGCACGAGACACCCCGCACCGTAAAAGAGCGTGAAAATGCGGCTGGTCGCAACGCCGGTGATGCGGTTCGCATCCACGAATGCGAATGCCAATTTGAATGCAGCGGTGAAAGGCACAATGTATCCCATTGGATATTTTCGAATCTGTAGCAACGCTTCGCCGAGAGTGCCATGCCGTGAAGCATTTATAAGATCCTCTGCGTAGAGCACGACTTGCGTGTCGTACTGCGTGTCCACGCCGACACTGTGAAAAGCATAGAAACACGCCGCAACGACGTACGTCAGAATCGCGATGAGGGCGAGATATTCGTACAGCCGCTCATTCGAGATGCGCATACTGTTCAAGCCGCAAACGGAGAGTTGTACAACGCCGCGCTGTCGAGTTCCTCTTCGATGCGCAGAAGTTCGTTGTACTTGCAGACTCTGTCGGTGCGAGAGAGCGAGCCCGTCTTGATTTGTCCGGTTCGGAGGCCTACAGCGAGATGCGAAATGAATGTGTCCTCCGTTTCGCCGCTGCGATGACTGACAATCGCATGCCATCCATTCTTCTGTCCGAGTTGAATCGCATCCACTGTTTCGCTGACGGTTCCAATCTGATTGAGCTTAATAAGAATCGCATTCGCCGCTTTCTTCGTGAGAGCTTCGCGAATACGCGCGACGTTTGTCACCAATAGATCATCACCAACAAGTTGTATCTTCGTTCCGAGCTTCTGCACCATCGACTGGAATCCTTCCCAGTCGTCTTCGCTGTGGCTATCTTCGATGGAGACGATTGGATACTTCGCGCAGAGCTCAGTGTAGTACGCCACGAGTTCCTCCGAGGAGAGCGTTTTACCATCAATTGCATACTTCCCGTCTTTGTAGAACTCTGAGGCAGCAGCGTCGATCGCGAGCTTCATTTTTCCCGTGTAGCCTGCTTTTTCGATTGCTTTCATGAGCGTATCGAAAGCCTCGAAGCTGGTTTTGAGATGCGGAGCGAATCCACCTTCATCTCCCACAGCCGTAACGTGTCCGGCATCCTTCAAGATTGCTTTCAATGCATGAAATGTTTCAGCTCCAGCTCGCAATGCTTCCGCGAAAGTTTTGAAACCCGTTGGAACGATCATGCATTCCTGGAAAGAGAGTCCGCTGTCTGCATGCGCACCTCCATTGATGACGTTCATGAGCGGCATAGGGAGCAACCGTGGCTCTTTTTCTCCAAACTGCATCGCAAGCGAGCGCCAGAGAGACTGCTTCTCCGAAGCAGCGCGCGCCTTGCACACCGCCATCGACACTCCCAAGATCGCATTTGCACCCAAGCGAGACTTATTTGGCGTTCCGTCGAGCGTGATCATCACTTTATCTACCTCACGTTGGTGCGAGATTTCCATTCCCTTCAGCGCAGGCAAGATTTCTGCTGTTACATTCGTGACGGCTTTCATCACAGACTTTCCCCCGTAGTTCTTCTTGTCACCGTCACGCAGTTCCAGCGCTTCGTGCGATCCAGTTGAAGCGCCACTCGGGACTGCTGCTCGTCCGAATGATCCATCATCCAAGACACAATCCACTTCAACCGTGGGGTTTCCGCGGGAGTCGAGGATTTGGCGAGCCTTGAGAGAGGAGAGGGTGGGCATGGAGAAATAATACCCTGTTAAGCTTCGGAATACCTTCCTCATTGCTCGTAATCTGCAAGAGTCGGCATGGCAGGTCGCTCTTCCGCGGCAGAACGTTCGAGAGCTATTTGACTCAGACCAAGGCTGCATCGAATGCGATGGATATCTTTGGACTGCACAGCCCCCTGCGAATGTTGTTCAACTGCTTGCGCAAGCATATGAAAATCCCATGTTGCCTGTGATTGTACCCGCTGGGCCATTTTGTACAGTTCCCTGCCGTTTGTATCGACTGAATAAAAGTTCAGAAATTGAGGAGGAATGGTCAACATCTGTCCGTATTTTAGAGAAATATCGAGTACGCCTCCCGGTCGCATTTTGAGTTGTTTGTATGTAGGGTTGCGTTTGTTGCCTAGTAAAAATACGTCTGCGCCGCTTCTGTACGGTTTCCACGGAAAGACAAATTCATGCAGACCTTCCTTCCATTGACTGAAGCAAATCGACGACTCAATGCGTTTTAATTGTTGCCACGTCGTATGTTTGTCGAGTGCGGACATCAATTGATCGTGAGTGCCAAAGTAGCCAGCGTGCATAGCACTCGCCCTAGCGTCAGCGCATGCGTTCCATAAAGATTGCGCGGGAACATCGACCAAGTCCGTGTAGGCCGCACAATAAAGCATCAGCTTGGAAGCTGGTGTGTTTTCTAAATGCGCAAAATCTTCGGGGCATCGCAAGCCGCTTGTTGCACGGATATGTTCTCGATCGAACAAATTCAGCAACTTTGCTCCGTTCGATCGCATGCCGAAAATTTCCTGTTCGAGTCGACATGTGATTGCTTCATTGCTTGGTTCACTGTGCTCTAGAGCGGGAGAGACGATCGAGTGTATGAGTTCGTGGCCGAGTATTGCAGTAGATTCATCGATATCGATATTTTCTAAAAATACTTCTGCTTTTTTGCGCAGGATGATTGCCGTTTTCGCGTGAATTTTGATTCGCATCGATCGCAAACCAGTTAACTTTTTCCCGCTTGTTTCAAATTCGAATTCTATATTTTCATTGAGTTGAGGAAGATAACTTGCCATCACACGGGCGGAATTTTTGGCGGCATTTTCCACATCAGCATAAATACCAATAGGATGGGTCATTGTTTTTAGGAGTGCCTCCGGTGCAGCACGTTGCACTTCTTCTGCAGCAAGCGCCGCAATATGCATGACTTGTTCAATTTCCTCAGCGCTGTATCCGGCCTGCTCGAAGCCGGATGGATCGCCATCTTTTTTCAATATCGATGGATTCGTTCCGCGCTCAATAAGGAGAGGAGTCTTCATTGCGGTACACTAACATATTTCTTAAAAATGTCTATACCCTATTTCCTCTTCAATGAATGAAGAAAGTCATCCACGGTTTCGTACGTTTCGTCGAAGATGAGATACAGGCTTTCAGCTTCCTTCACGTCGCCAATGAGAACGCACTTCTTTCCGAGGCCATAGGCCACGCCCGCTTCCATATGGCAGGACTTTCCTGCGGGCAGCAGCATGACAAACGTATCACTGTGCTTCTGTGCGTCCATGTCTTCTTCGAATGCCCGTCGAATGTAGTCGTCCTGTTTCCAATCTAACGCTTCCAGGTGAGCCATGTGCGTTTCAGGATCAGTCTCTGTATGTTCTGCATTATGAGGAGCCTCTAAGAAACAATATGCGCTGTAGCCTTTGTCACGAACATTGCGCGTGAGATCGAGAACAGCCGGTTTATTGCGCCAGCGGCCGGAGATGAAGAAATCGTAGTGTGCAACCATGATCCTTTTTATACGCCGCTTTGGATGTTTGAGGAATGGAGCCGTCGATCGGGATTGAACCGACGACCACCTCCTTACCATGGAGGTGCTCTACCACTGAGCTACGACGGCTTGGGCCCGGAGTGTACTAGGCGTTCGGAGCCTCGGCTACCGTTTCAACCCACGATTGAGTGGGGAGTTTCTGATGTGAGCGCAGCGCGTTCTGGAGTGTATGGAGGCTGAGGAGAGCGCATTTGAGTCGTCTCTCGCTAATAGGCACGCCGAGGAGTGCTACGACATCCACTCGCTTCAAACCAAGAAGTTCATCAGCTTTTTTGCCGGCGATCACTTCAGAGAGGAGAGACATGCCTGCCTGACTGATTGCGCAGCCTGCGCCCGTCCATCCAAGCTCGGTCACGACGTCGTCTTTGATGTGCAGTTCTATCTTCACGCGGTCGCCGCAGCTCAGGTTCGCTTCTTCATGGATAATTGTCGCATTGGTTAACGATCCACTGTGACGCGGATGCTTGTAGTGATCCAAAATCTGATCCGCATACAAATCCATGTTTATGCGCGGGAGAGAATTTTCTGTGCAGAGTGAATAGCAGGTGCGAGTTTCTTCACATCATCTTCGTTCGTGTACATGGCGACGGATGCACGGACGGATGCCTCGATGCCAAGAGCCTTGTGCAGCGGTTCTGTGCACTGGTGTCCCGCGCGAACGCAGACATTCTGACTCCCCAACACTTCCGCCACGTCATGCGGGTGTACTCCGTCGACCGTGAAGCTGACACATCCTCGAATGGTGTCATCAGCTGGGCCCAAAATATTGACGCCATCCACGGATCGAAGTTCTGAAATAAGCAGAGCGAGAAGCATTCGCTCGTGAGCAGTGCGAGCATTCCATGCGAAATCTTTCTGCCAATCAATCGCCGCCGCGAGTCCGATCGCTCCGAGGATATTCGGAGAGCCCGCTTCGAAGCGAGTGGGGGAGTCTGCCGGGACAAATTGATTTTGCGTGACGCTGCGCACCATGCCGCCGCCAGTCATAAATGGAGGCATTCCAGAGAGAAGCTCTCTCTTGCCATACAAGAGTCCGATGCCGGTCGGGCCATAGAATTTATGGCCGGAGCATGCCAAGAAATCACAATCAAGTTCAGTCACATCAATAGGTCCGTGTCCTGCCATCTGCGCTGCATCGACGGATACAAGCGCACCATGCTTTCGCGCCGTTGCGATGAGCGATGGCAGATCCGGGCGCACGCCGAGAACATTGCTCTGTCCCGTCATGCTGAGCAGTCGCACACGGTCGTCGCGAAATGCTGCATCGATGTCTTCCTGCTTCAATTGTCCGTCGGGTGTGATGCCAATCCATCGCACGTCGACTCCGCGTCGCTCCGAAAGCGCGAGCCACGGTGCGATGTTGCTGTGATGTTCCAATGTCGTGAGAACAATCGCGTCGTTCTCACCCCACCTCTCGCCGAGCGAGTGAGCGAGCAGGTTCAAGCTCATCGTCGTGCCGCTCGTGAAGATGATTTCATCCGCGTGCGCTGCGCCGAGAAACGCTGCGCACATGGCGCGGGCTTTTTCGAACGCATCGGTTGCTACATCTGCGAGTGGATGGAGTCCTCGGTGGATGCCGCCGAGTCCATGTGTTGCGGCGTCGCGCACGACGTCGATCACGCTCTGCGGTTGCTGGGTCGTTGCGGCATTATCCAGATACGCCATGCCCGGATGGGTCTCTAAAAAGGGGAATTGCCTGCGAATGGTCGAAACGTCGAACGCCATGGGACGCCAGTATAGGCTGTTTTCTGAGTGCAAGGCGATGCGTTGATCGATAGACTACGGGCGAACCCCCATTTCCTCAGAATATGCCGCTTGATCGCATTCTTCGTTACGTCTTCCTTGCCGTCCTCATTCTGTGGGGA